>JANOUF010000434.1:0-2514 GCA_031416685.1 Bdellovibrionales bacterium | reverse complement strand
ATATTTTCGCGCAGTGCGGTCAATTGTTGTACATGGAAGGTTTGCTTTCGTTGCCTTAATGAAAGCCAAGTGAAATGCTTTTGTCCTAAATGAAAAAAATCGTCATTAATCGCCCAGGTGGCTACGAACAATTAACGATCGCAGAAGTGCCGAACCCAGTTCCACGTGATCATGAAGTTTTGGTTCAGACATCCGCAGTTGGTGTGAACTATGCCGATGTGTGTGTGCGATGGGGCGTCTATGAGTCAGCGAAAAAATTTGTTGGTTGGCCCATCACTCCAGGCTTTGAGTTTTCTGGCAAAGTCGTTGCTCGAGGTAAAGCCGTAACCAAGCTCGAAATTGGCGACGAAGTTTTTGGAGTGACATTCTTCAATGGCTATTCCACGCACATTGCAGCCTCTGACGAACTCGTTTGGAGAAAACCAAAAAGTTTAACGACGTTTGAAGCAGCTGGCTTCCCAGCCGTTTTCTTAACGGCATATCATGCACTCTTTCAAAATGTGCGGATTCGTCCCGGCATGAAAGTCCTTATCCATTCCGCAGGCGGTGGAGTGGGATCAGCTCTCGTTCAGCTCGCAAAGATTTCTTCCTTGCACGTGACGGCAGTCGTAGGCTCTGCGCACAAAGTGGATTACGTGCGCTCGCTAGGCGCGGATTATGTCATTGATAAAAGTTCAGAAGACCTTTGGAGTCGCGTGAAGGAACTTGTTCCAGAGGGTTTTGACATCGTGTTCGATGCCAATGGTCCTGAAACTTTGCGGCAGAGTTACGATCGACTTCGCCCCACAGGGAAACTTGTCGTTTACGGTTTTCACTCAATGCTTCCTAAAGAAGGCGGGAAGCTAAAGTGGATCAAAGCCGGACTTGGATTTTTGCGAATTCCTCGATTCAATCCGCTCACGATGACGTCCGACAATAAAAGTATTGTTGCGTTTAATTTGTCATTTCTTTTTCCGGAACATCATTTACTCAATGAGGGAATGGCGGAACTGGTCAAATGGTTGGACGAAAAACGTATCAAACCTCCCCACATTACAGAATTTAGGCTAGAGGATGTGGCGCTCGCGCATAAGCTTCTTGAGTCCGGTAAATCCATCGGTAAAATCATTCTCAAAACTGGATTTTGAGCATTTATGCCGCGTGCGTGATGTTCGCTGGAGCTTGCTTGGGAAGGCGAAGTACAAAGCGCGTGCGCTTTGAATTTTCATCTAAAAAAAGTTCGCCGCCGTGGCTTTCAGCGATCCCTCGAGAAATACTTAAACCCAAGCCAGTGCCATGGCCAGGCTGCTTCGTTGTGAAGAAGGGCTGCATGATTCGATCACGAACACCAACCGGTATCCCGGGACCGCTATCAGTTACGGAAATTTCCACCATGTCACCTTTGTCTTCAACCGCAAGCTGAATCCAACGATCTCCTTCAGACATCACGGCATCATAGGCGTTATTTAAGAGGTTGAGTAACACTTGAGAGAGTTCGACAGGTCGACACGGGAGAACAAGTTGCGGGAGTTCACCGACACGAAGATCAACGCTTCCAGTTGAAAACCGCTGCGAACAAAATGAAAGCGTATCGTCTATTAACTCACGAACGGGAATGTCAGTCGTGGGTTGGGCTGATCCGTCGCTACAAAATGTTTTTAGACTTTTAATGATGCGCGCGATTCGGAAAGTCGTATTTTCAATTCGGTCAAGCGCACGCTCCACAGCCTCTTTATCAAGTTTCTCGTCTTGTACCAAATCCCGAAGATGATCGACACTCAGAGAAATTACGGTCAGTGGCGAATTGATTTCGTGTGCAACTCCGCCGGCCATCTCACCAAGCGCTGAAAGCTTTGCTGATTGTAACATCTTCGCGCGGTGTTCTTCGATCACCGCTTGCTGCTCTTTTTGCTCATTAAGAGTTTTTTCTAGAGCGCTGGTTAGTTCGCGAAGTTTAAGTGCGGTGTCTTCAGCAACTGAAAGTTTGTCGCGAGTTTTTGATAGAAGCTCATGCGCTTTGTTGTGACGACGACGAACAATCCAAAGTCGGATCGAAATGCCGAGCAAGAGAATGCTAAAAATAAGAAACGCAGGCGAGTTCACCATCACTCTACTTTTCGGAAAAACCGGATGCCTTCTTAAGGCTTAGTGGTCGAGAAGCCCTGGACCTCGGTCTGGACACTAGTCGATATTGCATCAGCTCGAACTAGTGTCATAATCAAGTGTGCAGTTTTATAAAGACATACCCTCATTCCAAAAATTCTCAGACGTAGCGAACCCAAGCGTGTATCGAAGTGTTCCCAGCGATTGGTCAGTGATCATCACCGATGTTCGTGGTTCAACAAAGGCCATCGAAGAAGGTAGATATAAAGAAGTCAATATCGTCGGCGTGAGTTCTATCATCGCTGTGCTCAATGCAATTGGTACTCAACACGTCCCTTTTGTTTTTGGGGGAGACGGCGCCACGATTCTCGTACCTACTGTAAAAATGCCGATCGTCGTCGAAGCTTTGCGAGCGACCCAAGCAATGGCGAA
>JANOUF010000433.1:0-2718 GCA_031416685.1 Bdellovibrionales bacterium | reverse complement strand
ACGACAACTCGGAAACCACGGGCTTTTGCCTGCTCCGCCATATACAGACGGTGCGTCCAAAAAAAGCCTGATGTGTTAACCGCGATGACGAGTGTCTTCATGCTGCCTTTGTGCTCGCTTTTTTACGGCCCGCTGTCCATTCAACAGTTTGGCGAATGCCATCTGCTGCTTCGACAACGACTTCATACCCAAGTTCATTTTTTGCTTTTGAAATATCGGCAAGCGAGTGGCGAACATCGCCAGCGCGCTCGGGAACATACTCAATATTCAATCTTGCAGGTCCGCCATTATCACGAACATGGATCTGAATTGCTGAAGCAAGTTGATTCAGTGTCGTGCGATCCCCGCAAGCAATATTATAGACAGAAACTGGCGATGTGATTTTAGCTGTAGCTGCAAGTAAGTTTGCACGCACAACGTTTTCGATAAAGCTAAAGTCCCGACTCGTTTCGCCATCACCCATAATTATAAGTTTCTCTCCTGCAAACGCAGAGTCGACCCATTTCGGAATAACGGCGGCGTAAGGCCCGTTTGGATTTTGTCTTGGGCCAAAGACGTTGAAATATCGAAGTCCAACCATTTGCATTGGGTAAACGCGTCCATAGGCATCCGCGATCACTTCATTTGTTTTCTTACTCGCCGCGTACGGAGAAAGAACGGCTCCGACTTTCGCTTCTATTTTTGGCAGGTCTGGAGAATCTCCATAGACAGAACTACTTGAAGCATAGACAACACGGCCCACCTTCGCAGCACGTGCGGCTTCGAGTAAATTGATAAAGCCATTGATATTCGAATCAAACGTCGCCGTTGGACGATCAATTGAGCGTGGAACGGAACCAAGTGCGGCTTGATGAATGACATAGTCTGCGCCATCAATGAGTCCATTGAAGATTCCTGGCTTTTGAATGTCACCTTCTAGAAACGTTAAACGCGACCACGCTTCTTTACCTACTGCACCGGCGATTTCCATCAAATTCTTTTTTGATCCCGTCGAAAAATTGTCGATGGCGACAACTTCCTGACCAAGATTCAGAAGTCGCTCGAGAATATGTCCAGCGATAAATCCTGCAACGCCGGTAACAAGCCAACGTTTTTTATTCTTACGCAACTCTTCTTCGAGTTTGCTATACCTGTTCATTCTCTCTCCCTCAAAACTGCAAACCCAGGCCCGCGCCTGTCATTGCAAATGAATTTCCTGCAAAATTGTAAACTCCCGCTTCAAGACTGAAATACATCAGCGTCTGAAATGGAAAGATCTCGACGGTCAGCCCGTATCTCGACGCGATCGTTTTCGTCACGGCCGTGCCTTGTTCGTACTGCGTACTAATCGATTGCATGAAGATCGATGAGTTCACGGGATACGCTTTTGATTTTCGACGAAGCTGTGAATCGGTAGCGCCGATTAAGAAAAATCCTGGAAGGTCGACGCGAAAACCAAGTCCATAGCCTTGAAGCGATTGATCGTCGCCTTCTCCGCCATTTTGACCGATCGCAGTTATGCTAAAAATATTCATTAGACGAACGCCCGCTTCAGCTTGCGTAACTTGTTTTGGAAACAACGCTGATTCCGCTGATGTAGATGTTGAGCCCACATCGCTTAACTGAAGTACCTGACCCGTCACAAAAAAAGATTTTGGCGGCTGATAACGCGCGTGCGCGACGTTTAAAAAAACGCTCGCTGCGAAAAATATCAGAATGCGCAAAAGTTTTAGACGGATCATGCGTATCATTTATCGACATATAGATAAGATTCATTAACGGAGCAGAGGGATTTCGCGACCTTAAGCTTGCGACCAAATGACGAGCGACTGAACGCCCCGACCTACGTCAGGAGCAAAGGCTCCACTCGACAAGCGAGAATGAACCAGCTAAACCATTTGAGAATCACAATGAAGGAGCGTTACCCGATGAAAGCCGATCTGGACTCTATCAAACGAGAACTCAGCAAACTGACCGACGTCGAGTATCTAAAAAAAGAACTCTCGAAGATCACCTCAGAGATTCGTAATTACGACTCAAACCCGAAGCTCTCACCGCAGGCAAAGACGCGCTTGAAACAGCTTGAGGCTCGATTCAAGGACCTTCGCGCGCGCATGAGCACGCTAGAGAAACAAGCGGAAGTCGAGATCACAAAGATCATCAAACTTCTTCGTAAAACGAAAGACGAAGCGGAGCGCAAATTGCGTGATGCGGGTCTCGTGAAACGGTCTGCGAAACGCAAGAAGAAGAGTTCTAAAAAAGCTGCCAACTAAATACCATTTTCAGTTACTATGAGTTCCATGAGTAACGAAGCTGATGATGGCATCGAGACAGTTGAATTCGGCCCCGGAGATTACCTTTTTCACGAGGGCGAAGCCGGCTATCATTTCTACATTATTCAAAGCGGCGAAGTTGAAGTTTTTAAAAACAAGCCGCCTACGGGTAAAATTCCTCTCGCGGTCGTGGGTAGCGGCACTTCTCTTGGCGAATTTGCCATGATCGATAAGCAGCCTCGCTCAGCAACCGCTCGTGCTTTAACCGATGTGACGGCCGCAAAAATTAGCGAAGCTGCGTATGACGAGCTGCTAAAAGACCTTCCCGATTGGGCCTTTTCTGTTCTCACCGCACTCGTTCAACGTCTTCGTTTCACGAATGAAATTGTGCAGAAAAAAGGCATCGTCGACGAGAAACTCCTTAATCAAATTGAATCTCAACAACTCGACGCCAGCTCGACAATAG
>JANOUF010000432.1:0-2458 GCA_031416685.1 Bdellovibrionales bacterium | reverse complement strand
AATTTGGCGGCGAGAGAAATTCATAATAAAGTTCGCGGAATGACCCTTGGGCCGGGAACCCACACGACCAACAAAGCCTCGCGGCTGAAGATTCATCGGACCGAGATAATGGATGAAGATTCGACAGGAGTGGCTGGCGTAGTTGCCAAGGCCGATGCAGATGGAATCGTTGTTCAATGTCTCAGGGGGAAGCTGCTAGTGGTTGAATTGCAGCCGGAATCGTCACCGAAAATGAAAGCTCACGAATATCTACTCGGTCACCCGATGAGTGTTGGAGAAGTGCTTGGATAAATTTTTGATTGCTCCCAGTATCCTGTCTGCTGATTTTGCGAAGCTTGGCGACGAAATCCGCGCGATCGAAACGGGTGGAGCCGACTGGGTTCACGTTGACGTGATGGACGGCCACTTCGTGCCGAACCTCACGATTGGGCCGCCGGTGGTAAAAAGTTTGCGAGCAGTGACGAAACTTCCGTTCGATGTTCATTTGATGATCGAGCAGCCAGACGAGTACCTAGAAGACTTCGCTAAGGCTGGAGCAGATTACTTAACTGTTCACATTGAGACTTTGCCGACACCTCAGAAAACTTTAGAACGTATTCGTACTCTCGGAGCAAAGCCTGGAATTACTCTGCGGCCAGCAACTCCGATCGAGGATATTTTGCCACTTTTGAAATTTGTAGATCTGGTTCTCGTAATGACGGTCAACCCCGGTTTTAGCGGACAGAGTTTTATGAGTGAACAGATTGAAAAAATAAATATTGTTCGAAAAGAACTGGCGAAGATTGGGCATAAAGCGCTGATCGAAGTCGATGGCGGCATAAATCCACAAACCGCCAAATTATGTCGCGAAGCTGACGTGCTAGTTGCGGGCAACGCGGTATTTAAAGCCGGCAAAGATTACGCGAGCGCCATCCACGAATTGAAAAGAGCAAAACATGATTGAGATTACCGGCTTTGATGCCACCATTGATTCTATCGTTCAAGTTGCACAGGGGAAAAAAGTCATGTTGGCCGCAAGTGCACGCGACTCCATGAAAAAATCCCGCGCTTACATCGAAAAAGAAATGACCAATGTAGATGCCATCTACGGCGTCAATACCGGATTTGGTGCCTTCAGCAAAGTCCGGATTTCAAATGCAGACATCGTGCAACTTCAAAAAAATCTCATCAGGTCCCATTGCGTCGGGGTCGGTGATCCATTCTCCAAAGAAGAAACTCGGGCGATTATGTATTTGCGTGCGAACGCTCTCGCGCGCGGTCATAGCGGTATCCGCGCCGAAGTTGTTGAAAAATTAGTTGAATTTTTGAATCACGATGTTGTTCCTCTAATTCCGTGTCAGGGGAGTGTGGGTGCGAGCGGTGATTTGGCTCCACTAGCGCATTTGGCTCTCGCTTTGATTGGTGAAGGCGAATTTCTTGCCAGCAGAAAAGATTTAAAGTCGGCCGGGATCAAACCACTCGAGCTGCAGGCGAAAGAAGGTCTGTCGTTGATCAATGGCTGTCAGGTGATGACCGCAGTTGGCGCTTTGGCGTCGGCGAAAGCTCAAGACCTCCTCTGGATTCTCGATCTATCAGCGGCGATGTCACTCGAGTCACTACGCGGATCTCGTGGGCCATTCGATCCGCTGATTTCTGCATCGCGACCTCATTACGGTGAGGCGCAAACCGCGCGTAATATTATTAAACTTCTCGGCTCGTCCTCTGAGATCAGCGAAAGCCATCTTGATTGCGACCGTGTTCAAGATGCGTATTCTCTGCGGTGCATACCGGCGGTTCACGGCGCGGTTAAAAGTGCCTTGCGCAGAGTGAATGAAACTTTAGTGATTGAAGCCAACTCCAGCACCGACAACCCGCTTGTATTTACAGACGAAGGTAAAATTTTGTCGTGCGGAAATTTTCACGGTGAGCCGGTTGCGTTCGCACTCGATTACCTTGCCATCGCAATGACGGCGGTTGGAAGTATTTCGGAATGCCGTATCGAAAAACTAATTAATCCGTCGATGAGTGACCTGCCGCCGTTTCTCGCTGCAAATGGCGGGCTCAATTCTGGAATGATGATAGTTCAGGTGGCCGCTGCGGCGCTTGTCAGTGAAAATAAAATTTATTCTCATCCGGCTTCGGTCGACAGCATTCCAACATCGGCCGATAAAGAAGATCACGTCAGCATGGGCACGATTGCAGCTCGTAAATTAAAAATGATTATCGACAATGTCGAAAAAATCGCCGCGATGGAATTACTGTGTGCAAAACAAGCGCTTGGATTCTTATCGCCTTTAAAACCGGCGGCCGCAGTTCTAGCGACGTACCAGTTGCTAGATCCTGAAGTTCCTTTCGCATTGGAAGATCGAGTTTTCGCCAAGGACATCGAACATATTCGTAAGCTGATCCAAAAAGGTGAGATACTTGCGGCCGTTCAGAAAAGTGTAGGGGGTCTCGAATGACAACCCACGAGGCTCGT
>JANOUF010000431.1:0-11555 GCA_031416685.1 Bdellovibrionales bacterium | reverse complement strand
GAAATTCGTGATGACGGCTCAAGTCCAAAATTCGGTGGCGCACCCGTCGGCATGGCTGCAGGTGGTGTTGCATTTCTTATGGATTGGCTTGATCCGCAATCGATTCGAGAGCTCGACAATGACTGGGGCGTTAACCACGTTTGGCTCACGGCGGAGTATCGCTTGATCCAAGGCCTTCATGACAAGTATGACTTCACTTCCGGCATCATCAACGCCGGCATCAAGATGGAGTTCTAAGCTTTGACAGATCGCGAACCTAAGAAGGGCTGCCCACCAGGACACTGGCGGGTGCGACTTCTTATTTCATACGACGGCACCGCATACTCCGGTTGGCAGCGACAGGATCGTGAACAGTCCGTACAAGGCACAGTTGAAAAAGCACTCTCGAGTCTTTTTGCAAAACCCATCACTCTCATAGGCGCAAGCCGCACGGACTCTGGCGTTCACGCCATCGGTCAAACAGCGCATTTCGATGCGCCTCGCGATCCGTTCAAAGGTGATTTGCGTTTTGCGATCAACGGCGCGCTACCAAAAGACATCGTCATTCGGCAGGCCTATCACGCACCCAACAACTTTCACTCGATCGCGGACGCCGTAAAAAAAACCTATCGCTTCAAAATTCTCAACCGCCGGGTGCCAAGTGCCCTTCGCAATCGATACACTTGGTGGGTTCGAAATCCCCTAGACCTTGGTCTCTTAAATGAAGCTTCACAGCATCTGGTAGGTAGCCAAGACTTCAAGGCCTTCCAATCGACCGGGACGGTCGTAAAGTCCACGATTCGCAGCATCGAACGCGCTGAGTGGGTAAAAAAACCCAATGATATTGTAGAGTTTCGGATCACCGGCGACGGCTTCCTGAAGCAAATGGTGCGCAATATCGTGGGTACCCTCGTGGATGTAAATCAGAACCAGCAGAAGCCAGAAGAAATTACGCGCATTTTACAAACCCTCGATCGCCAAAATGCCGGTCCTACGGCTCCGCCTCAGGGTCTCTACCTTTCAAGGGTTTTCTACCCCCGTACCCTTGACAACGAGTGCCGAAAACTTTAGACCTATCCGTCTCTTAAAAGCAGAAGGCCCGCAGGTATTTAGCCTGCTCCTTATTCAAAGGTGACCGTATGAAGACCTGGATCGCAAAAGAAGGCGACGTCCCTCGTAAGTGGTGGATTGTAGACGCTAATGGAAAAAACCTCGGCCGCTTAGCGAGCGAAGTTGCGCAAGTTATTCGTGGCAAGCGTAAGCCTCAGTTCACACCGAACCAAGACACTGGCGATTTCGTCATTGTTGTGAACGCTGACAAAGTAGTTACAACTGGTAACAAACCGGTTGAGAAGAAGTACTACCGTCACTCGCGTTACTTCGGTTCATTGAAATCAAAATCACTCGAGCAAATGTTGGATTCAGATCCGACGTTCGTAATCGAAGATGCAGTTAAAGGCATGCTTCCGAAAAACAAGCTGGCAAAAAGCTTGATCACGAAGTTGAAAGCGTATGCTGGTCCAAACCACCCGCACTCATCACAAAAACCTGAAGCTTTGCCGCTTCCTCAGCGGAGTAAATAATGGCAGCTCAAACGAAGTTCTATTATGCAACTGGCCGACGCAAGACGAGCGCTGCTCGTGTTTTCTTGAAGCCAGGTACAGGCAAAACAGTTATCAACGGTAAGACACCAGAAAAATACTTGAGCAACGCTGTATCACGCATGGTCGTGCAACAGCCGTTCGGTGTTACTGGCAACGTTGGTAAATTCGATCTTTTCGTTACCGTTGCAGGCGGCGGCGAGAGCGGACAAGCCGGAGCAATTCGCCACGGTGTTTCGCGCGCACTCGTTGCATTCGACGAAACACTTCGCCCCGCTCTTAAAAAAGCAGGCATGCTGACTCGCGATGCTCGTATGGTTGAACGTAAGAAGTACGGCCAACCAGGCGCTCGTAAGCGTTTCCAATTCTCGAAACGTTAATCATCACAGCCAAACATTGTTTGGAACTCGAAAACGCTGGGGAGACTCAGCGTTTTTTTTGCGTTTTTTTATGCGTTTTGGCCTCCAGAGCGTCTCACTTTGAGAAAATGAAGAAAACCTCGACCTAATCCCTTGTGTTTAGCGCGGCGCCTTCCGATCAACAGATACTCACTATGCTGCACGTTTGTTGATGTGATGGGGGAAAACGATGAAGGGCTTCAACTCGATTATTCTACTATGTGCACTCCTAGCGATCGCACCACGAACTGTGGCTAGCGGCGAAGGGAAAGCTCCGACTGTTAAGCAAGCCTTAGGTCCTGCACTCAAAGGCGATATCCAAGCACAATATCTTCTCGCACAAGCCTACGAACTCGGCCTCGGCGGCAAACAAGATTTCGCGCAAGCCGTTCGCTGGTACAACAAAGCCGCACACCAAGGCCACGCAGAATCACAATATCGTCTCGCTACTATTCTTGAAGAAGGCCGCAAAGGCGTGAAGGCTGATGTTGCAAACGCAATTAGCTGGTACGAAGAAGCTGCACGCAACGGATTGAAACCAGCGAAGCAGCGTTTAGCCACAATGACTTCTTCTCAGTCGGGAATTTGATAGCGGGCTCTGCTCCCTTGCTCATCCTTGAAACTCACGACCTCGGGTTTACTTAAACCGTCATGGTGCGCAGAACACGCCGAGACACCCGACATCTACTTCAAAAGCTGAAACAATTTCTGCACAAGCACAACAAGAAGCAGAACTAGTCGTATGACTTGTTCAGAAATGCTCATGAAACGACGAAACCTTTTATACCTTTTGAAACTTGGTTTCGACATTCGGACCTCCTCGGTAAATCGAGGTAGTCAGAATTCATAAAGAGCGAGAGCGGCAGAGCCCATCTCGCTCTTTGCTTTTTTGGTGCCAACAATTGCAATTCAACTGCATGACGCATCTGTACCCGCGGCGGCCCGAATTCAAATAGCCAGTGTCATTAATCGCTTGAGCTAAAGTAGCTTCGATCAGGAATACCTAAACTCTTTTTCGCGCGTCGCTGCATCCACGTAAACACACTTCCTGTAAGAAATAATACAAAGAAGGAAATAATTAGGCGTACAGGCGTAAGTAAAAGTGGCTGAACAAACTGATGAAGCAGTCCGAACGTTATCAAGGCTGCGAACGAGAAATAGATAATATTAAACAACGTGGCGCAAACTAAGCTGTCGAGATTAGTCGGATATTTTATCAGACCTAGGCGAATGCAAAATCTATTAATCGGATCAATGGCCTTTCTCTCGGCAATCACATGTTCGCGAAGCCATGCGCGAAGTTTTTCTAAATCTTCCATTGGGTAACTCTAGCAAGCGGGAACTACGATCAACAATCAAATGTTTGCTGACTGCACGTCGCTCGTACTGACATTCACTTCATGCGGCCGCATGAAATAGAAATCGTGAGGCGCCGCGGAAATGTTAGCCAAAAGAACTGAAGGATGTTCGCCTCGCCACATGCGCGGCTCGCTTTGCTGCTTTTGCGCAGCAAACGCTAAAGGACGTCCGCCTCGTCGCTTACGCAACTCGCTCGCTGCTTTCGCGCAGCGAAGTCGGACGTCATTCATCCAAGACGTAATTGATTGGATCAACAGGAATGTTGTTCACGCGAACTTCGTAGTGAAGATGCGGACCAGTTGAGCGGCCGGTGTTTCCAACTGCGGCGATGAGGTCGCGGCGTTTGATGCGTTGGCCGACGTCGACTGAAATTCGTGACAAGTGGCCGTAACGAGTGATCACGCCGTAGCCGTGATCGATCGATACGAGTTTACCGTAACCTGGGTCGTAGCCTGCGTAGCTCACGATGCCGTCAGCTGGTGCGAACACTGGCGCTCCCGGTGAGGCTGCGATGTCGAGACCGTTATGCATGACGGGGCGACCAGTGAATGGCGAAATACGATAGCCGAATTTTGAAGTAAACCAACCACGAGCGGGTTTTATGCTCGGAGTTGCCGACAGCAAGTTTTGGCGCTCAGACAAAGAATTATAAAGTTCTAGAACGCCCTGTTCACGAATCAATGTTTCGCTGACAGCACCATCGATGCGAACAGCAAGGGATGCGTAGTCACGTTGACCTTCAACACTGACTTCGCCATGTGCTTCATCAACTGGAGCACGGCCGTAGAAAACTGCATCGTTAGCGCCGAGCTCTGAAGAAGGACCGCGATCGGAAACCGGCTGAATAGCGCCTTCACGAGGCAATGGACCAATGGCTAGTTTCAATTCACGGTTTTCATCATCGATATTGGTGATGTTTTTAAGTTTTACGACCCAGCTCTTTACGCGCTCGAGGCCGTTTTCAAGAGAGTTAAGTTTACCTTCAACAACCTGGAACTGTTCTTTTAGCACTTGGTTTTCAGTACGGATGCGGCGAAGTTCCATGGCTTGAGATAACAAGCCGACGTAATCCACTACGCAAGCAGCGAGAATAACGATGGAAAGAGCAAACCCAACGAGGCCTGCTTTCATCCACGCTGCAGAGATCGTAATCTTGCGCGTAGTCCCCTTGCGGTTTGAGACCAACAAAAAGGTGAAAGTCTTTTTATCCAATCGCATTTGCCCCTGCATCTGTCCCGACTCATTTCGAGACATAGCTTAAACGGTCGATCCGTGTTCCAGCTTTAGTACTTTTCGGCATTTTACCTCCGACTATAAAGTCGTGAAAATACCCGGGCTTTCGCCTGCATAGGGTCGACTCAAACACCGTCCCTACGTCGTGAATTTAGGAAGGCTCTCAAGGTGCGTCAAACTGATTCTGGAACGCCTAGCGTCGGATATTGAGGACCATGACCGTGACGTTGTCATCGCCACCGTTCTTTTTGGCTTCTTCAATACATTTAGAAACGATCTGTTGAGGCTCGTAAGCTGCGCAAATCTCGGCGATTTTCTCGTCGGTGACCAATCCACTGAGACCGTCCGAACACATTAAGATGAGCTCGCCTGGCTCAGCCGCTCTCTCGATAATGTCGCACGAAACTTCACGTTCAAAACCGACGCTTCGAGTGATTACATTTTTCGCAGTGAAATTTGCGACATCTTTTTCGCCGATAATTCCAGCACGAAGTTGCTCGTTAACGAGCGAATGATCTTCCGTTATTTGCCAAAGATTTGGACGTTTAAAAAGATACGCGCGGGAATCGCCGACGTTTGCTAAGTACAACGTTTCACGACTGAAATATGCACACACCAAAGTGGTGCCCATTCCTTGAAGCTTTTTGTTTCCTTCGGTTCGTGCGTGGTCGTAAATGCGATGGCTCGCTTCACGATAGGCGTCCGACAAAAGTTGACGAGGTAGAACACGCCGATTGTCTTTTTGTGACTTCATCACGACGTCGCGAATCGTTTGAACGGCAAGAGCGCTGGCAACTTCACCGCCGCTATGGCCACCCATTCCGTCCGCAACTAAAAAAAGACCTAGACCCTCGTCGATTAGGAAAGAGTCTTGGTTGTTCTCGCGACGGAGTCCAACGTCTGTCATGCAATGAGCTTCGATTTGCATACAAAAATTGTATAAGGCTCCGCCTCACTTGCCCATAAAAATCCCGCGTCTCTTAAGGGTTACGGTATTTTTTAAGTTTATTCGTTACCGCATTTTAGTTTTGAGAAAAGGCCCTAGCCCTTTTCCAGCCCTATGGCAGTCAACTCTGCATGAAAAGGAGCCGATAATTAATAAGGGGCAATTCATGACATTTTCACGATTCTCGAAAGCGTTGATCGTATCTTGCGTAGTACACGCAAGTGTCGCGCTCGTGATTTGGCTTGAGCCATCGTTCCTTATTCCAAAAGCTCCTACTAAAACGCAAATTGAATGGGTCGACGCTGCTGACCTCTTAAAGCAGATGCAGAAAAAAGATGAGAACGGCCAAATCGTTTCGCAATCGGATAAAGCGGTAAACGACGAAGTCGATAAGAACGCGAAGTACTTGAGTAAGAATAATCAAAAAGTTGAAAAAGAAACGCGCAGTGAACTCAACGATCGTTTCAAAAACTCGGCCTCGAATGGCGGCGACCCTTCGCGCGTTCAAAAGCCAGGTGAGGCAGAGAAAGCAAAACAGCAGTCGCTCTCCGAGAATAAGCAGAAAATTAAAGACGCAAAGACGACTGATGCGGCGTCTGAAGAAACTGAAAACACTGAGACCAAGTCAGCTTCAAAAGAAATACTCACTGACGTAAATGGCGTGGGCACTGTGCACGCGATGAAAAACTTCGTACCAAGCTTTCGCCCAAAACCGATTCCGATGGGCACACAAGCCAGCGGCGGTGGCGAAGGTCCAAGCGCTACGGATGACCGCCTGAAGAACGTACCTACGGGTTTGCAGACGATGTTGAACACTCGCGAATTCGTGTACTACTCATACTACAACCGCATCAAAGAAAAGCTTCGTTATCATTGGGAACCAAAAATTAAAGAAAAAATGGAACGCGTTCTTCGTCAAGGCCGCTCGATCGCTTCTCTTGAGCAAGAGCGAATTACGAAGTGTGTGATCCTACTTGATGCCAATGGCAAATTAGTTCGAGTCCAAGTTATCGGTGCTTCCGGACTCGTGGATCTCGATCAAGCTGCTGTCGAGGCTTTCCAATCGGCAGCACCATTCCCAAATCCGCCGAAGGGTATCGTCGAAAAAGACGGTTACATCCGCATTCGTTGGGATTTCGTTCTCGAAGCGTAGATGAAAGCAAAAGACCTAATCCTGATTACGACCCACCTGGATCTCAAAGATCTCCAAGGATCTTCCGGTGAAAACTTGCACGCAAATCTTAAATATTCATTGGAACTTGCAAAAAAGTTTTCACTAAATCCAATCGTCGTCCTAGGGAAAGTTGGCGATGAGCTACTTTTAAGTTTTATTGAGATTCAGGATTGCGATCTGACCTTTGATACGAACTTTAATGGTTCCATATTTTCATCTGTGCAGTCAGGTCTCGCGGCCGCGAGCGGTGCCGCTTTCGTCCTACCTTTAGACCAATCGCCGGCAGCGGAAGCAGTATGGCAGCAACTCGATCAGACAATGTGGTCGACACCTCCGACAGAACTCGTCGATGTTCTTCAAATGCTGACATGTGATTCAGGCGACCGCATGGTTCAGTACCCGCAATTAGTAACAGTCGCGGCAGTTCCTAGGCTTCAAAAACTGCCTTTAGACGTAGAGTGGCTTCATGACCCGAGGCTCCACATCCGGGTGGTACAAAACTCCGAATCGAAGCTCGAAATCCTGCCGTAAGCGCCTGCAATCGTTAACCAATTCGCCCCTTTACCTAGGGCCGGGGCGGTGCTAGAAGATTCCTCTTATATAAAATGCTCGGGCACATTTGAGGTGCCCTCCTTCCGCGAGGTACTACTTGAAAAAGCCTAAGGTGCGCAAAGAGGTTCTGGATCGTGTTTGTAGTCGCGTTCATTACATGACGACGCAAATGATTTGGCTCGCGAATAATCGCAAGGACAAAGAAAAGGGCGACCCAAAAATCGGTGGCCACCCTGCAGCTTGCGCAAGTTCGCTTCACATCACCGGCGCGCTTCACCTCTTGGCGAAATCGGGATTCGATTACATCGCCAACAAACCGCACGCAGCTCCTGTCGATCACACTTACAATTACGTTCTCGATCTATTTTTGAAAAACGGAACTGACAAGCTCACGCTTGAAGAAGCTGACCTTGCGATGACAATGCTGCGTGCATTCCCGCACAACGGTGAGCCGGGCTTCCAATCTTATCACTCGCACTATGATCCTGATCATCACGGGTTCTTGCCCTCAGGCACAGTCGGCATTCCACCAGTAAATGCTGGGTATCTCGCGCACGCATATCGATTCGCTGAAGAGCACGGCTATGATGTTCCGAAGGCGCACTTCTGGTCGATCATGGGTGATTCTGAATTCCGTGAAGGCTCCATATATGAAGCGATTCCGGATTTCGCAGAACGCGAACTCGGAAACCTCACTTGGATTGTCGATTACAATCGTCAATCGCTAGACGGTCATCGCATTACGAATAAAAAAATCATGGGCGGAACAGATGCCGATCGAATCGAGCGCACGATGCTCGCAAACGGTTGGGATGTGATCCAAGTTCGTCACGGTCAACGTCGTTTAAAAGCTTTCGAAAAACCAGACGGTGAAATTTTCAAAAAATGGCTTGAGCAAGATCTTGAAGATTACGAGCTACAAGCTCTCCTCATGATCCACGACATGCCGGCACTTCGCAAAGGTCTCAACAAGAACCATACGAAGCTTAAAAAGTTTTTAGAAAGTGTTACCGACGAAGAACTTTTCTTGGCTCTTCGCGATATGGGCGGCCACGATATTATTTTGCTCGCGGATGCGATGGAAAAATCTAAGGAAAATCCCCGCAAGCCAACATTGATCGTTGCACATACCGTAAAAGGTTGGGGTCTTCGCTCAGCTGCTGCACCTGGCAATCACTCAAGCCTTCCTACACAAGACGAAGTCGATCAACTTCGCGACGCTCAAGGTATCGGCGCAGATCGCCTCTTCGCTCGTTTCGACAAAAAATCTGAAGAAGGAAAGTTTTGTCTTGAGCGCGGAACTGAACTCTTTGAGCAAATTAAAGAACAGTTCGCAATGAAAGAACGTAACCTTGCTGATTTCCAAAAGCAGATGAAAGCGCAAGGCGAGATTCCAACGAGCTTCGGCATCAATCTTAAAATGGCGAGCTATCCTCATACCCAATGGATGCTCGGTCAGTGCACAGCGAAACTCACACGTATCGCGAACACCAATGAAACAAAAGGCGACAAGGCTCTAACGGCAGATGAAAAAGGCTGGCGCGTTCCTTCTGAACTTTTCGTTTCAATGGCGCCTGACGTCGGTACATCAACGAATTTAAATCCAGCGATGGACGGCAAGATCTTCGGCGTGCCGGTTGTACAGGATTTCGAAACTGATTTCGGCGTTAAAGATAAAAAACTTCCAGATCTCATTCCTGGCGAAACGAAATCCGATCGTTTCCTTCGTTTCGATATCGCTGAAGGTAACGTGATGTCGTGCATGGGCTCTTACGGAAAATTGCGCGATTTCATCGGCGTGCCGATTATCCCGCTCATGACGGTGTACGATTTCTTCATCAAGCGTGCGCTTGATCAACTTTTCTACGATCTTTATTGGAAATCGAGCTTCATTCTTGTTGGAACTCCTTCGGGCGTAACGCTTTCTCCAGAGGGTGCACAGCACGGATGGAAATCCGACATTCAAATTCCAAATCAAATCACGTGGGAACCATTCTTCTGCCAAGAGCTTGATTGGATTTTGGCTGAGAGCATTCGTCGACATATGAATCACGACAACGAAGGTCGGAACGGCGTGATCATTCGCGGAGTCACTCGCGGAGTAGAGCAAAAGCATCTACCGCTGTGGCTCAAGCGCCAAGCGCGGTTCAAGGCCGATTGGAACGGACAACCGCTTCATATTCCAGGCTTCGACGTAGCCGGTGCCGTTGATGAAGCGACATTGGAATCTGTTTCTGAAGAACAAATGACGGAGCAGATTCGCACTGAAGTTTTGCAAGGTGCTTACTACCTCATCGATTACCGCGGCTACGCAGGCTATGAACCAGGTGACAACGTCGTGAATATTTTTGCGATGGGCGCACTTGGTACTGAGGCGATCAAAGCTTCCGAAGAACTTCTGAAACGAGGTATCTACGCAAACGTCATCATGGTCACGTCAACAGATCTACTCTTAGGCGTGCAAGCACATGCGGATAACTACAGTTACCTAAAAAACTATTTGGCCATCGATGCGTCTCTTCACCTGCAGCCACTTCCGAATGGAAATGCGGAAGCAGCAGAAGTCGCAACACTTTCAGGTCGTCGCATTCCTTGCGTAAGCGTTCATGATGGTGAACCAGGACTTCTTGATAACTTAGGCTCAGTTATTGGTGTGAAACAGGAATGCTTAGCTGTTCGCAAGCACTCTCGCACAGGTCGCCCAGCTGAAATCTATGCTTATCATCACATTGATTCAGCTGCAGTTATCGAGGCAGCAGGAAAAGTTCTCTCGGAAACTGCGCTTGAAGAAATCAAGCTCAGCCCCCGAGTCATTGAACAATTGCAAGGTACCGAGTCCCAGCACATGAATTGGCGCCAGCTATGGCCTGACGAGAAGGGCTACACTGGAGACCGTCATTGATAAAAAAGTTATTTATAAAGGACCAGACGCGAGGGCTCCCCTTCGATGCTGAGTTGATGCCTGCTAAGAACCGCAAGTTTGAAGAAACTGTGGTTCTTGTGCACAACTTCGGCGGGAGTCGTCGAACTGTACTTCGTCACGCAAGACTCTTAAACGATCTTGGCTTTGACTGTGTTCGATTCGATTTGATCTTTCACCAAGCAAAGCCCCAACAAAAATTGCCTATCACTGCAGACTTACGATTTGGTGTTCGGCATGTTTGGGCAAATCAGATTGAATCTCTTCTCAACGCAATTTCTGGCAGAAAAATTCTCTACACTTTCTCGATGCCGTCAGGCGCTGCTTTCGAGGCCGTTGCAAAACGCCAGGGTCGCGACGTGGCCGGGATCGTTGCTGATAGTGGACCATTTTTGCAGCTCCATAAGTGCGTGTGGAACCTTTATCAACATGAGTATGACGTAAAGAGCCGCGTGCTTCGTGCGGGCTTCACTGCTGCATCGTTGGTGCTATGGGGTTTGAGCTACAAAAAACAAATGAAAGAAGCACTCGAAGAAATTCCTCGCAGCTTTCCCGTACTTTCCATTCGTGGCTGGAATGATCCGCTAGTTCCGGTCAGCGCGATCGATGAATTCTTCGCTCAGCAAAATCATCTTGATTTAGAAACCGTTGCGTTACCCGATGGTTCTCACCTCAATGGCCTTCGCGATTTTCCGATGGACTATGTTCCACGAGTGGAAAAATTTTTAGTGCGAGTTTCCACGCCGATTGCTCAAGTGGCCACCGTCGATCACAGGTGAGCTTCGGCCTTCTAGGCGATCCATCAGGTTTTGAAAATCAAGAACCTTCCCGCTTCTCGTAATACTTAAGAGCGAATCATTCGGTCGCGAGCCCGAAAGCAAAATTGATTCGATAGCTGATGGCGTAATCGATCGATTATGCGCTCTTAACCACGACTGCATGATCGCAACAGCTCCACTCACGATGGGTGCCGCCATCGAAGTGCCCGCTTGGCGACCCATGCCTCCTCCAGGAATTGTTGAGAGTAAACCTGTCGGCGCACCGTTTGTTGAAACCACAGCGCCGGGTGCCGCAAGCTCGACGTAAAACATTCCGTAATTTGCAAATGAACTGAGTCGTCCACCTTGAACGTCAACGGAAGTGACGGTCAACATGCCTTGTACACGACGACCATATATGGCTGGAGACTTATACCGAGAACTATTGGAGTTTGGACTTAGCTCAACTCCCTCGTTACCCGCCGCAGTTACAATGAATGCGCCTTTGCTGGTCGCATAACGAAGAGTCTCGAGCATGCTGCTTGAAAATTCGCTTCCACCAACACTTAAGTTAATAACTGTGGCGCCATTATCGACGGCGTAGCGAATTGCGTTTTCAATTGTAGAAACGTGCG
>JANOUF010000430.1:0-5484 GCA_031416685.1 Bdellovibrionales bacterium | reverse complement strand
CGTCAAACAATGTTGGGGTATGTTGGACTTAATGATCTTTCATCTCGACAAACCGATCAAAAGCCAATATTCAGCGAGCTGAATCAGTTGGCCCAACCACAAGTCTTTCGAACCTTTACCAGCTTAAGTCTTACCAATCTTTATTAAGGACTTTTTCAGCGGCTAGAATAGCTCGATCTCTAGGGCAGGAAGCCCCGAAATCTAACCAATGAACGACATTGTAGTAACGAGATTGGTCGCCTGATATATAGTTGGCGAGAAGTTTTGTTATGCGTGCCTTCGGCAACGCTCTGACGCACTTTATGGCTGCTGTCTTACGAACTATATCGCCCTCTGATTGAAATAGCGGTGTGATTGATTTATCACCGAGGTTACGAAAAGTTTTATCCGAAGTCTCTACGATAAGTTGTGACAATAGTCTGCTCGGAGCTTCCAATGCAAAAACCTCACTCAGTCTGGTTTTCCCTAACGCATATATTGCCCGTGCGGAAACTTGATATTTAGTCTCATCTGGCGCCGACAAAACTGTGAGGCCACGCCCAACTTCGGGACGTTTAACAGAATCAATGATCAGCGGGATATCCTCCCATTCACCGAATCTGCGAAGATACTCAATGTCTGCGTTAGAGTAATTCACAAAACCACGCTTTAGAGCCAGTCGTACCCGCCCTAAGTCGCAAGGTTTGGCTTTGTGGCAAATTAAGTCCAATCCCTTGCGGGTGAGATCCTTGCGCAAAAAAATTTCAAGAGATCGAATCTTCTCTATTAAATTCGTATTTTCTCCAAACTGTTTAATTTTTTTACGAAGCGCCTGAGAGAATATTTCTTTAAATTCATTATCGATAGCTTTCCGTAGAAACTGCCCACGCTGCTTGAACAGGCGTTCAGTTAAAATGAAATGAGGGTCTGGGGAAAAAATTAAATCATCGGCCTCAATGGCTTCAAGCTCCTTATTTTTTAACGAGCGAAGATGATGTAATTGGAAGTGTGACCAGCAGGTCTCGCCTGCAGAGTCCGACATTCCTGCGCCCAACAGACCAAAGGCTCCGGTCTGGACTTGCTTAATGAGGATCTTTTTGGCCTCATCATACGAGAATGTACGTCCATTTTTGACCAGCGATTTCAATGACTCATATCTAACCTTCGCATCATTGTCGGTTAATAGTTGTTCTGCGGTCTCATCGGGTAGTGCGTACCGCTTACAAAGCAACTCGACAACAATGCGGCGAACTTCTGGGTTTTGATGGGCGATACCATTCAAAAGTGTCTTGGTACTCAAAGCTTCATCATTGTCAAAAAGCATCGACAAAACTTTTTGGCTAATTGAGTTTGGTTGGAGTTCGTAAAGAGATAGGATCGATTTTTCACGGCTATCTCGAAGGGTGATGCGGATGATTGCATCGGCTGCGGTGCTTGCAGTCTGATAATCATTTCTGTCTAACTCTTGGTTAATAGTTGGAAGATCTGAAGTGATACCACAATCGCCAAGGTAGGCAAGCGCGGCAACTTTCACAGAACTCGCCATATCCTTTGCAAACCATGAATCGAGATAGAGTTGGCGACTTATTGCCGGATCAGAAGGTAGCGGCTCTGAGATTAACTTCATGGCAGCTAACACTCCGCCTTTTTTTTCTGTCGATGATCCAATTAAGGAAAATATAGGCAATATTTGGTCCGTAAATCCATCAATTGCCGCAATCCATCGCCAAAGCGGGGTATTCTCATGAGAGTATTGCTTTAACCCACTCGCCAGAAGCCCAGTCAATTCACGACGACCAAAAGTGAAATCGCCACCTTTGGCAAAAAGTAAATTTGCATCGTGCGGACCAAGAGATCTCTCGTCATTTTCGTGATTTCCAACGATATTTGCGAGTAGCCGAAACCGTGCAACCTCCACGGGCGTTATCGGCTCTTTTTCCGCATCACGCTCAGTATTTGAGATTAACTCGCGGAGAAACTTCGCACCTTCGGAAGATAGAGGCGTATCTAGAGCAGAATTGCTTTTTTCTGAAGCTTGCCGCTTCTCGCCATTGGATATGGATGATTGGCTTTGGGCAGAAATCTCTTCGTTCTCTCGGTTCCGAAGCTCACGTACAAATTTCGTTATACATCGTCGAATCTTCTTCTCTAATTCCCGAGTGTCGGCGAAATTTTCGAAATAGATTTCTTTATCAGCAATGAGTTTTTTCTTAAATGCCAGCACCTTCTTTAGATCTTCGCCAGGATCACGGAGGAATTCCTGATCAATTTCTTTGAACAGTAGGCTGATCTCCGGCCGACCCTCGTTCAATCGGCGGCGGACAGTTGTTTTAAATTCTTCTTCGAAACCTGATGAGTACGTGCCTTTGGTGTCAGGCGGTGTTCCCCATTTTTTCCACATAAGGCCCACGAAAAGCTCACAACGCTCAAGCTCGCGGTTAATAGTGGCTTGAGGGCGTCCAAAAGCCGTGACAGTATCTTCCCATCCGATAAGCTCTACTTGGTAGCCAAATTCTTCGGCGTACTCATCATTTAGCTCATCGACTACCGCTTTTGCAGCTCTACGCTCGTCGGGAAGATCGCCCGGAGATGCGAGAAATACTTTCACCACTTTTCGGATTTCAGTCATAGTGCTTTTAGGTTTACTATCGGGGTTGGATGTCTTAGTTCTTACGTGCGTGCTATGAAGTTCATTTTTTTCCTGAAATTTGTCCGCAATGCCTCGTTAACAGGCGTTCTCAGCTCTTGAAGATAGCTTTCAAATTCAGCCTTCAGTCGCTCGTGAAACGTGTTCCGATTGACGGTCAAACTACCACCCTCATTTTGAAGTAGCGGCCCAACAGACCACACCTTGCTACTACCACCAACCTCTGCTTGGTGTAATACACCGCAACGGAATTCGCGATAGAACTGATCGGCAAGTTGTGGAGTGAACTCACCTGAAAACTGTGGGCGCGTCGTAAGAAACTTGCAAAAAGTTTTCCTGGAAGCACCGTCGGTGCCTTCCAAGCCATCCAAGAAGGCACCAAGCGTCTCGACTAATAGGCAGTCGATTGCAAGGACTGTGAAGCCAAAGCGACATTGATTTGCCATCTTATCTTTTTCTGCAGCTATCAGAAGGTCAGTTGGCTCAATGTACCTTGCTCGAATACGGTTGTCGAAAGTGGTAATTGCCACTTCCCAATCTGGGCTGCCTGCCACATCAAGTTTAAGTAATTTCCATTCTCCTGCGGCGAAGTTCGGAGCAATTTGCATAGCATTCCCATGTGGAATTTAAGGTGCTAAGTGATCAAGGTAAGTCGCGCAACGATTTCGGAATGACACGTTTTACTGGTGGTTTAGCCTTAACAGTGGTTGCGGTAGAGTTGATTTTACTTAGTAGCTTCCCTTGTTGCTGTTGAGTTAACGAAAGCTCTTTCAATAATTCAATTTGTTTTTCCGCAATTTTCTCAGAGCGTATCTGCTGCGCAGATGAAGATCTGTTTGAACCATCCGCAGATTTATAGCTATGCCATGAGAAATATAGCGAGATCAAACCTACTAGCAGTGATGCAAGCAATGATCCAGCTGCAATGGTTAGACTGATGCGCTGAAATTTGTCATCACTCTGTTGTTTGGCTTTGAAATCCAGCATAGAACTTACAACGGTTTCATTGATTACTCCAAATGCGGCGGCTATGGTGTCTGCCGTTTCTTTTATGGAATCAGCCTTCTTGTTTAGTTCGATCATCTCCCTTGCGGCCTTGCTAATAGGCATCTCTTCTAATCGGGGAGCGAGGATTGGTGGAATGATTGGTTCTTTAGGAAATGCAAAGTTCGGTTTCGATAGATCTGAGACAGGGATGTTTTTCAAAATGCTGGCTGCAGAAAAACGTTCAAGATCTTTCAATAAATGGTTGACTGATGCGAAGCCTGATATTTCCTTTAGTCGTTCGCTAAGCGCCGTATTCATCATGAAAAGGCGTTTTGTGTCTTCCGAGAAAACCCCCTTAAATGGATCCATCATCTTTTTGGTGGACTCTCCAATTTGAGCGACCTGCAACCGAATCTTGTTTGCGAGTGCGACTTCTGGATCTTGTGGATTTCCATTCCCATCAGTGCCGAGTTCCCATTTTTCACGATCGAGAAAAGCTTTTGCGAAGGCATGCAAATCTTTTTTGGTGATTTGATTGGCCTCGTCGGGAGTTAAAGGGGTGGGTGGCTGTTCCTCTGAATCCGTCGGATGGGTTGTCACAGCAAGCAACAAGGTCTTCACCAACTCCCTGTCATTGACTTCTTTCATTGGATCAAGATCAGGTGAGATCTTGATCAAGGCCTTCATCGATAGGTGGCCGACCCTTAAAACGCCCAGTTTTTCCGTCAGCAAGTCAATCGGGGGGGTGGTCGGTCGGATTACTAGCTTCTTTTTTGGTTGCTCGTCGTTCCCCTTGTTTTCGTTGTTATTCATGTCTGTCATTGGTGCAACTCGCAATAGGTCTGGTGGAATAATGAATTGGTAGTCATGTGTATGTGCTTTGGGCGAGCCGGAGCTCGAAATCAGAAAAAGTTACCCCACTAGGCGTACGCCATGCGTCACGGCCGTTAATCGAGTATCCGACTACAATAGCAGCGGCTTGTGAGGGACTCCGAAAAAGTTGATCCCGCGTAAACTTGAGTTTCGCTCCGCTCTCGATCAATACGCCTGATGCCAACAGGCTTTCGCGAAGAGCTCGATAGCTGCTAGAAAGACTATTTTTACCTGTAGATGCAGCTTCGGAGTTGGCAAGAATCACTAATCCCTCATCAGTTCTCACTGCAGTAGCTATAAGATTACTCATGCGCAGCTGAAAGGTTTGAGCTGCAGGAGTAGGTTGGGTAGGTGTCTCGGGTGTGGCGACCAGTGGTGTAACGGCTTCGACAGTTTTTGCTTCGGTTGGCCGAACAACCAGTGGTTCAAGAACTCGATGGCCTAATACGCCTAAAAGTGTGCGTACTCCGATAATAAATTCTTCCATCGCATCACGATCCGCCCTTGGAAGCGCCGGGATTTGGGGCGATACGGAGTTCTCGATATCGTAGCGCCCAGCGGTGTTCGCGAGATCAACTAACCGCGACTCCAAGTAACGAACGTGCCCTTTGGTCAAATTGTCATCCTTGCTAGTAAAAGCGACAAGTTCTGTCCAAAAATCTTTCCCGCTTATGTGTGAGTAAAGGCGATCAAAAACAATCTCGGCTTCACCAATGTAGACGGCGTCTTGGCCAGATTCCTCATTCTGTCCAAATAGAAAATAAACACCCGGTCGCTTTGACTCTGGCCATTCCTTGAGTTCAGGAAAACGTGATCTTGGGCAGGCAATGGCTTGTCCTGTCCAATTTACGATCTCGCCGTGTCGGATGCCCGCAACGCTACCATCGGCAAGATAGATACGAATGCTCTTCCCAAGTGCCATGTGACATTCCCTTTTCACTTCTAACAGTTAGGCAAGACCATAGTGGGATATTGTGCCAGCAATTTGCGGCGCATTC
>JANOUF010000429.1:0-17026 GCA_031416685.1 Bdellovibrionales bacterium | reverse complement strand
CTTCATAAATTTTAGCTAACCGGAGCATCGCAAAGCCTGTGAGTTCACTCTCTGGGAAAAGTGTAACCATAGCTTCAACGGTATCGATGCAAACTTCGTATTCCTTAAGTTGAAACTGAGTTTCGACTAATAAGAAATGCGCTTCAGGAACATGGACAGATTCCGGGTACCGATGAATCAGATCTTTAAACGTCGCTTCTGCTTTTTCAAATTTCCCATCACGGAACTCCTGCTTTCCCCGCTCGAAAAATCCAGTGGCTCGCTCAATTTTCAGACGATCTCCATCTGGAGTCGCAACGACGCTGGCAAGTACTCTTAGCTGGTACGCAGATTTTTCATCTTTGGAATTTATTTGTGCTTCCGGGATCAGCGTTGCAATTTGCTGTTGGTATTCTTGCAATTGATTCGCAGCCAACTGCGATTTAAGCTCTTCGCGCTCTACTTTTTTCTGCAAAAATGCGACTCGCAATTGCATTTCGTCCGCACCACTGAAGCGCGAGCGCATAAACGCGAAGGTAAGCGAAAAGACCATCGCTAACATCAGACAAAACACGACAAATACTGAGTTTTTCATCAATTACTTGATCGGTTTTTTTGAGACGGAAATAAAATGTTCTAAGAGGTCTAGCTTTATCTTCGAGTTGACCTTTTGCGGCGACGAAATAGATCGTCCGAAAATGAGACAATTACCCCTAATTTTCGCTGGGAAGTGTGTAAATTGTTTTTAGCAAGTGAGGCACTTACAGCTTGACCGGAAAACCACGCCTGCTTTAGGTTTGCACTCCCATTTGAAAGCGTAAAAGTATTCGGAGACGACGTGAACAAAGCGCAACTCGTTGAAAAGTTATCTCGTAAAACTCTCTTGACCAAAGTCCAATCCGAAGAAGTTCTAGATGCCGCACTCGACATCATTACTAAGGCAGTCGCTCGTGGCGATGAAGTGAAGCTCGTTGGCTTTGGCTCGTTTATGCGCGGCACTCGTAAAGCGCGCAACGGTCGTAATCCAAAAACAGGGACAAGCGTCGCCATCCCCGCGGCTCGAGTACCGAAGTTCAAACCCGGAAAAGACTTCCGCGATATCGTGAAATAAATTATTTGCGACTCGAGAGCTGCGCAACCATAGTCCGCAGCTTCGCGAATTCTTTTACGATCGCAAGTTGCGAATTGGAAGCAACGTCCCGAGCGGGCGTGTTCGACATAATTGAATCATTCAACGCACGTGCCTGCTCTACCAACCGATCACTTGCAGTACGAACAGTTATAATCGCATCCGGGTACGTGAGTTCGTTTCTTTTGCCAGCAATTCCCCGCTCGATAATCCCCTGCTTTGAACGCTTCACTTGTCTTTGCCAATCCAAATAAAACGCGCGCCATTTGCGGGCGTCGCCTTTCATTCGGAAATAGTTATCTCCCAAATTCTTCGCCAGCTTTTCAAGATCACGGGTTGAACGAAAGAGCGATTTTTTCTCTTCCTGCTGTTGGTAAGATAAATACTTTAGGTGTTTTTCGATCTCATATCCGAACTGCTGATCTTTTTTTCCGATAAACACTGTTTTTGAGGTTCGAACGTCGCCAACGATTGCTTCAACACGGTACTGGCCCGCAGCTAAACGCCAACTTGTAAGATCAAACGATGGCACCTGACCAGGGCCCCGTATAACAGAACTACTGCGGTAATAGCTTGGATACTTTAATACTTCTCCTGTGCGCGCAGAGATCGTCAACCAAACCGTAGCGCCTACCGGGGCATCGGTGTTAATCGCAAACTGTGGACGCACAAGATCGGTGCGTACCGGAACAACTTCCGCAACTGTTGCGTGAGCTCCGGCCGCAACTGCTTTAACAGGCAATTTCACTTCAGGCTGAACTGGTTGTTGAGATGGGTTGGCAGCGACGACTTCAGTCGCTGGGTTCACTTGTTCTGGCTGAGTTGGCGCTGTTGGCTTTGGTTGAACCACGATAGGGTTCGCTTTGGGCGGTGACGGCGACATTATATCTTCTCTAGTAAGTGGACGTGGCGGCGGAGGTGTATTCGCCTGCTCTTCACGTTTTATGGTTACAGATGCATCGTCATTTAAAAAAGGTAATGGGAGATCGGGAACAAATTTTTGGAGCAGAACGATCCCGATCGCAGAAAACACGACAGCCCCAGAAGCGATAGCAGCTGGCTTCGCCCAACGGCGAGCCGGCATTTCCATCATCTCAATCTCTTCACCATCGTCTTCATCGGCCTGATGAACTATTGTTGCGTTGCTGTCGTCGACATCTTGCTGAACTACTTTTTTCCGCCCACTTGGCTTTGAAATACTTTGCACGATTGTCGCGTCTGAATCCAAGTCAGACATATCCGAAACTTTGACTCCAGTGATGCTACCTTCAGGAACCTTCGGAACATCGTCGGGTACAATTGGTGGAGGATCAAATTTAGCTGCATTTTTAGCTGCATTTTTAGATTTAACCACTGGAGCTTCTGGCTTTGAAACTTCCTTTGCTGGCGCAATCGCCGGAGGCAAAAGTTTTTCTACGCTTCGAAGATCAAACTGCGAAGCTGTATCTTCGGTTAGGTCCATTCCGACTGCGTCGCTTGGCCGCAAGTCTTGAGGCACAGTCAGCGAACTGAGCGACGGTGGGACTGCTTGAACAACCGATGATAGTAACTCACGACTAGAGGGCGATAACGCCATGTCGACATCAGGAAGTGGGATGAGCTCTGGGGTCTGATCCCCATCGCGGTTTTTACGGCGCCGATCGAATTCAGGAAGATTCCCTAAACGTGTCCACCGCTTGTAACCAGGCCGCCAAACGTAATCTGCAAAATGAGCATGTTTGCTCGCTAACATCGCCTCGAGTTCTTCTGCGTTGAAGGGGCCTGACTGATTATATTTATCAATTGGCTTTCCTTCTGGTCCGCCCGTTACTTTTTGTAGAAGCACCCACGTTAATTGAATGCCAGCTTCAAAACGGAATGGGCCTTCACTTGAAATCTCAGGCGGCTCGCTTGAGATGAATGGTGCGACAACGGGTTCAATTTCTAATTCAGCAACCGGAGTATTTTGCGAAAAGGCCGATTTGAATTCTGGTACTTCAGCAAGTGTCTGCCAAGCTTGATCGCCCTCACGGTAAACAAGATCAACAAGAGTCAGCTCACCGTTCTGGATGGTTTCGAGGATGACGGATTCATCGACGGGTCCTTGTGCGCGATCGCCGACGCTATAGTACCATTTCGCCATCAAAGCCTCTCCTTCCTGGTTCGAGCTGCCCCTGTCTGGGGCCCCAAACGAATGACGATCTGCTCATAGAATTGAGCGAAATCCTCATCCATCGGATTCTTGCGCATCCATTGCACAACTTCAGGTAGTTTTAGTTTACGTGACCTTAGCTGAAGGTACAATCTCTCTCCCATCATTCCACCAAGGATCTTCGCTGCTTCTAACTGACTCGGACTTCGGCCCGGCTTTAAGCTGCGTTTTCGCCTGCGGCCACTATGAAAAAACAGCAATTCACTGAAGCGTTGCTCGAGTGCGAGTGCTAATGATTCTCGACCTTGGTCTCGAGAAGAAAGTGCACTCAAGCGCAATTGAAGGTCTTCGATAGTTTCAGAGTGGCGCTTGTGATTGATGAGTTTGCTGACAAAAAAACCAATAGCTTCGACCCAAATACGTTGCAAAAAGTCTTCCGGCATCGACCATAGAGCGCGAGTGACACCAGCCAACTCTGAATGAATGTACTGACCCGCAAGTTCGGCTGCATGATTGATAGTTGTTCGCGAAAGAAAGAAGATCTTTGCACTCGGTAAATAAAAACTCCGCTCGCGCTCAAGAAACGCCATCGCTGTTTTTAATTCGCTTTTTGAAAGTTTATTTTTTAGCTGTATAGAAAGCGTGTGATCACCAGACGTATAAACGTTCAAATCATCAGCTTGAATTTCTACTTTTAGATCCACACATGCCATTTTAACTAAAATGGCTAACTGGCCGGAAAGATCAGGAGATTCCTCTTCGTCGAGCGAATGATCCAAGCTTTTCTCCAGGAACATTAAATAACTTTGCCACTGCACCCACGGAGGCGACGCAATCACGGCAAACTCGTTCTTCTTGTAACGAGCGACGTCGACCTGATTTTCAAGGCCCTTTTTAGCGAGCGAGAAATACAGCGGTTCGGGATTCAAATGAACTGTCATTACGCGCAACGAGGGCAATTTTTCCTGAATCGCATTCGGTAAACTCTTGCTACCTAAGTGAAGCTCGCCAAAAACGCAGTACACTTGCGGTTTTGCTTTTTTACGATTGCTGGATATATGAGCAGCAATGACCCTGGCTGCGACTTCTTCGCGTGCCCGCAAGCCAGCTTTCGACGATGATGTTCCAACTGCCAGAATTTTGCACTTATGCTCACGCGCATATTCGACGAGCGCACGATAGTTTTCCCAAGGGAAGCCCCACTTCTTCTGCCAATGACTTTTCGTAAGCAGGGTACGCTCGGTGATTTTTCCCGCTACATATTGATCGAGATACAACTGCGCTTCGCTCGCAAAAGCTTCAAGCGCGATAACCAATGGTCGTTTTGATACGCGGTCCTTAATTATTTTTAAATGCGTGCGTTGGGCCTGACTGTAGGCATGGAAGTCACCACCGCAAACAATATCGGCCTGCGACAATTCTTTAAGAAGCTCTGTCTTATTGGAAATTTTGAATGCTTGAGCAAGCTCTCGGTCTAGTTGCAGGCGAAATCGACGTATTTCACTCGGCTCAGGTCCAAGGCGTTGCGCAACCTGCCGCTTGAGACCGCGGAGCATGGTTTTTCGAGCGCTGAGGAGCTGCTGGTCCGATGATGATTTACGAGCGCGTTTGTTTGTCACGACAGCTCATTGTCCGTTTGAAAATTGATTGATTTCAACTTGAATCTTGAGTGTAATCTCCTTGTGACAAAACAAAATTCGCTCCCAACATCAAAAAGCACTCGCACGTTCTTCTATTTGGCCCTTGGCTCAGTTGGCCTCGCCATCGGCGTGCATTTTTATTTAACTCTTCACCATTTGGAACTTAAGTACGGCCTTGCCGTTGGTAGCAGCATTTGCAACTTAAGCGCACAATTCAGTTGCACCGCTGCCTCTTTAAGTAAGTTCAGCGAACTTTTTGGCGTTCCCATGGCACTTTGGGGTGCCATGACCAATGCGGCACTTTTTATTTGGGCGCTGGTGTATCTTCTTTCCGACGATCAAGCCAAATCCTCAAGCCGCGTTGGCATCATGGCCCTATCGACATTCATCGCGAGCATGTCGGTTTTGATGCTCGTCATTTCACTCACAAAACTGAGCCAGCTGTGTCCTTTCTGCATCGCCACTTACGTTCTCTCCGCAGTCACTTGGGTTGGGTTTTGGAAGGGCGCACCTGCTCCGCCGTTACCGAAGTCGCCTTTAGCAAAATCATCGAATCTTCCGGCAAAAAACCTCGTCTTCACTGCTGTCGGAATTTTCATTGCTACTTTTATTATCTACACAGGCGTTAAGAAGAACTACTCGACCGACAGCAAAGGCTTCGATGCTCAGATAAATGCGTACTTGCAAGACTGGAGAACGGCTCCCGCACTCACCTTGATTCCGGTTGAGCCACTCATCAAAGGTAATCCCGATACGAATGCGAAATTCACGATCGTTGAGTTCGCTGATTTCCGCTGTGGCCACTGTAAAACTGCAGCAACCACGTTAGACGCTTTTATCAAAGTCCACCCGGATGCACGATTGGTCTTTCAAACCTATCCGCTCGATGGAGAATGCAATTCGGCGATCCCTCAGGCCAGCGGAACTTCATGCTATTTAGCGAGAGCATTCCTTTGTGCCTCTAAACTTCAAAAAGGCTGGGAAGCGCACGATTGGATCTTTAATAACCAAGATAAAATGTCGTCGACCGATGCCGCTCGCGCCAATGTTGAATTGATGTCGAAGGATTTAGGAATTGACCCTGCCGCGCTCAAGGCGTGCACGGAAACTGAGGAAACTCGGAAAGCTATCGAAGGACAAGCAGCTCTTGGCCGGCAGCTTAACATTAAAGGTACGCCAACCGTCTACGTTAACAACAGGCTGTTACCTTTAGGTAATGTGCTTACGGTTTTGCAAAGAGCTTATGATTCGGTTCACGCGCAGTGAGCGCGCACTTAAATAGAAAACGAATCAGAACCCAAGAGTGTCGAAGAGAAAATTTGCGGTTTGATTGAGGCCGTCATCGACGACGATCGCGATTGTTGGCAACAAGCCGTCGGAAACCTCTAGGTAAAAAGCTACGGCCATAATTGCAAAAACTCCAACCATGCCTGCGCGAATCACCCATACCGTTGAACGCTGATCTTCTGCGCGACACTCGCGGTCGACTTGCTCGACTTTCCTTAATGTTAAGACAAGATCAGTGGCGTGCTCCATCGCACGATCATAAAGTTCTTGCTGCTTTGTAACGGCAAGATTCTCCATGCCCGGGAACGAGCGCTTTGCGCGGATCGCATGAATAAGATCAGCGGCATAAGTAAGATAGCGGTTCGCACGAACTTTAAACTGAGGGTAGTTGAATTTTGATTCCTCGAATTCTTCAAGACGAGCAACTGCGCTAGAGTACTCTTCGTCATTTACAAGACTCAAGACTGCATGGCGAAGACTGTCTGTCCGACCATAGTCGGTTTGCTGAAAACGAAGCTTGCGCGCCCGACCACCGCGATGACCGCGACGTTTTTCACTCACGTTTGGCGCAAGAGTTCCGGAATCTAGCAGGTTTAGGTCGAATGCTTCGTCATTGCTCATACCTTTTATCATCGGATTTTTCTCTTCAGGACTGAACGCAAGTCCGGACTTCATCGACCTAGACCTCGATTTTTTGACAGGTGTTGTTTTGTATTGAGACGATGACGTTAGCCCAGAAAACTGGACATGGAGGTCTTGGAGATATGCACGGTGACGCTTTCGCCATTCAACGTTTTAAAAGAGGAACTGCGCCCCTTGAATCTGTCTCAAACCAGGATGATTGGTCGTCTCAAGGGCCGACTCAAGGCATGATCCCTGTTCCGCTCCCGACAGAAATTCCCGCAGCTCCAAATCTGTCGCAACTCCCGAGCGAAGTTCTTCACTCAGGAACTGTCGAAACTCTCATCGCGCACAATGTAGATTTAATCGCTCGATTAAAAGTCAATTTGCGCCGGAACGCACTTCTCGAGCAGCAAATCTTGGGACTAGAAAAACAGATCAATGAGCTTCGTACACTCAATGAAACTCTTGAAGACCAAGTCCACATCGTTCGCGAACGTGACCGAGCGATTCATCAAAAAAGCACATATACGAATGACAAAATTAATTCACTCACAGAGGAAGTGTCGTTTCTAAAGCGTCAACTTCAAGAGTCTGAAAAAATCGCGTCCATGCAGACTGCGCGAATTGAATCTTATGTTCGCCGCGTTCGCAAATGGGTTAGACCAGGTTTAAATAAGCTTCAGAAAGCGAACCTTCAGAACGCTGAGTTCATTCACCACACGGAACTTCTTCGCCGCGATCTCGCGCAAAGAGACATCGAAGTTGGAGACCTCGCTCGTCAAGTCGCAGAACTTCGAAGTTTTCAACGTGAACGCGAACGCAATTTCCAAAAAGATCAGACGGCTCTCGTAGAAAAATACGAAAGTATGCTTTCAGCGATCCGCAAAGAGAACGATGAAGTCTCGTTGAAGATGGAATTTTATCGTGATCGCGCTGCTCTGCTTGATGATATGACTCGCCGGCAAATTGAATCTGAAAATACATCCGTCATCGCGGACCGACGCGCGCAAGATCTAGAGAACTTCGTACAGACGAGGCTCAAAGAACTTGAGCGGACCAGCGACGAAGCAAAACGCGAAGCTCGTAATCTCAAGCAACAACTTGAGATCCTGAGAGACGAAACGCGCAAGACTCGTGAAGAAAAAGAACGCGTCGAATCGGAAAACGATCGCATTAAGGACCAGCTCGAGTCGCTGCAACTTTTATGGAACGATGGGCGCAAGAACGTTGAGTCCCTCGAATTGAGAGTTGAATCTCTGAATCAAATCAATCAGGAACTTGGCAAGAAACTAAAAGACCAACGTACACTTGCCGAGAACGAAGTTCTTAATCTCAACTCTTCCGAAAGAACTCCAGAATTGCCAGCTCAGGACGCAATTCGGAAAATTGATTCATTGCTAGCGAGCATAGAGTCAGGCTTCCCCGGCTCAACTGCTGGTAGCGGGATTCGCGTATTAGAGTTTGTTGAAAATCAAGAAAAGTTCAAAGAAAACTCTGAACCTAAAGCAGAACTCTAACTTCTAGAGTTCTTCAGCGTCGACTGGCGACTCATCGGCTTCCGGTGAGTCGCCTTCGCCCACTTCTGGTGTATTCAAGAAAATCGGATTGATACCTTCAGTTATTGCGCGTGGCGTATGCTTCGGCACGGCTACGATGCCTGCCATAGTAATACTTGTCACTGCTGCTTCTGTAAAAGATGCCGCAGCCTGAACTTCATTTTCATAAATACTAATGGTGCCAAGAGCCGTTGCTGACAAAATCTTTTTAAACTCAGAACCGACATAGCAAAAGCGTATCCCATTTGGATTCATCTGCATGAACTCTTGCATCGTCTCTAAGAAAGGAAGAATTCCGCTCGAACCAACAAAACTTAGCGTTTTAAAACTAAAGACAACTTTTTTATCAGCGAGCTGCGTAAGGAGCGCACGGCGAAATGGAACGGCAGTTTCAACATCGAGGCGACCACCTAAATGAACAACGACACAATCGCCAACGACCGCCATTTGAGCCTGCATGAATCCTCCAAAAAAATGTCTTCGACCTTAGTCAAAGTTTAGCACTGCAGAAGGGGAACGCACAATCGGACGACTGGTCCGGTTTTACTTCTATAAATCCACCTCGACTAACGTCGAAACAGGTTTAGGTTTCCTCTCTGATAATCCGAATAACTAGGGACTCACTTCATCGATTTCATTCAAGGACCTGCACCAGCATGAAAAACTTGCGCAAGTATCTCCGCTTTCTGTACTCCCCGTTCATGCTTGGTCTCGTCGTCACGTTCTCGATCGCCTACGTCGCCTTTCAGTACTACAGCCATTACCAAGATTCGATTTACAAAGGTGAGTCGGCATTCTTCGATTTGCTTCGTGATGCACATCAAAAGTCGATCGACTATCGCTTGCTTATGCGCGGTGAAGTTAAAGGGCATCCTGACGTTGCTATTCTCGCTATTGATGAAGCTTCGCTCGATCAAGAAGGCCGCTGGCCATGGCCGCGCGAAAAAATAGGCCGGGTTGTCGAAAAAACAATTGGTTACGGCGCAAAGGTAATTGCATTCGATATTATTTTTGCCGAACCGGACTCGAACTCGGCAAAACCAACCCTTGCACGTGTTAAAAACACGCTTGAAAGCAAGAATATCTCTAACCGTCAAATTGACGAATTGTTAAATAACGAGTTGAAAAATGCTGATTCCGATAAAATTTTCTCCGAGACAATTCGGAAGTATTCCGATCACCTTGTGATGGGAAGTTACGTCGAACAATTCGATGTTAAGGAACTGGAAGCAATCAGTCCGCATGTCGACTCATGTATTGATGTTCTTCACGAGCGGTCAGCGGAGGCAAAGTATTGGACTCACGACCTCAGACGTCCAGCTGTTGTCGATCCGAATGCAACTAAAAGAGCGCTACCTACTTCCTTTAAGGAAAATCTAGATCAGTACTTTTCCATTTTAGAAGCGCATGAAATTTCAAAGTGGCTCGATGAAAATCCTGTGCTTGCTAAAGAATTGCAAATTTCCATCGTGAAGGTCGGCTTACCTAGCGACTTGCCCCCTGCAATGCTTATTTATGACTTCCTTGAGAACAACACAGCCCGCGCGTCTGAAGGCTTAACTGCTTTCCTGCAACAACCGTTTCCTGAAGATCGAGTTCAGAAGTTATTTGTTTCATTTACCTTTGTCCTCAACCAGAAACAAAAAGCGATCATCCAAGCAAAACTTAGGGAGACGACTAAGGAATACTGTTTTCGCTTCATGTTAACTGCCGGCACCAACGAAGCCAAAAAAGACGAGCTTCTGTCTGCTGATATTTTTAAAGATCGGTACAGCGGAAATGAAATCGCTTCACTTGCGGATAGCATTATCTGGGAAACTGTTTGGAATGATAATGTCGCAAAAGAAAAACCGACGGCACCAAAGTTCGCTGACTACTTAAGTGATTTGAATACCTTGGTCACTAGACATCAAGTCACTCCTATTTCGCGTTGGTGGCTCAATATACCGCTATTAACCGAGCCGACTAAGTATACCTCTTTTTTCAATGCTCACCTCGATACGGACGGAACACTAAGAAGAAACATGTTCCTCACCCGTCGCGGAAACAACTTCTTTACGTCGCTCGCGTTAGGTTCCTATCTTTTAAGACATGACCTTAAAGTTTCCGCCGCAATCGCTTCGATTGAAAACAGCATGTATAAAGGCGTTCCTGCTAAAATTGATGGAGATACACTACGCCAGCAATTTGCGGATTTCACTGATTCTCGCGATCCGGCTTCACCGTCGGAGCAAGCCGGTTTTCAGATTTTAGATAAAATTGGAAAACACGTGATGAGCATTCCTGTCGACTCAGCAGCGCGAATGCTTATCAACTATTCGGGAAGCAAACACTCGTTCCCTCATATTAGCGCTGCCGATATTTTGAGTGATCGCGACGACGCTCAGATTGCCGTGAATCCAGCACTTTATGGAAGCAAAACCATTCTAGTAAAGAAAAAGGATTTTCTGAAGGACAAGGTCTTGTTTTTCGGCGCGACGGCTACAGGCATTTTCGACTTACGCGTGACACCGTTTGAGGAAAATTTCCCAGGAGTTGAAACGCACGCCAACATGGTTGCAAACCTTTTGGTTGAGCACGCCCGTGCAACTGGTAAGGCTGATTCCGTCAAAGGGATGCCTGGTTTCTTGAAGGCTTACCCTGAGCGCGAAGCAAAATTTATGTTGCCCGCAATGCTCATCGCCGGAATTCTTTTCTCCGCACTTTTCGCATGGGTCGGCTCAATCGCCGGTCTTGGTATTACCGCTGCTGCTATCGGCAGCGTTTACGGCTTAGATAAATTCGTTCTTTTCGATTCAGGAATCGTTATCACCGTTTTCTTCCCAATGGCACTTATCATGTCACTATTCATTACGCTGACGTTTTACAAGTACTTCACTGAAGAACGTAAGAAGCGACAGTTAAAAGGAACGTTTGCGAAGTACGTCTCTCCAGCGATCGTTGATGAAATCTTAGCGGATCCTGAGAATATTGAACTCGGCGGAAAAAGGATGGAACTGACCGTGATGTTCTCCGACGTTCGGGGCTTTACGACGATCTCCGAGAAGTTAGATCCAGGTGCCCTTTCTGATTTACTAAACTCTTACCTCACGCCGATGACGAATCTCGTGTTTGAGAATAAAGGAACGCTCGATAAATACATGGGCGATGCGATCATGGCGTTTTGGGGTGCACCTGTGCATTTCAAAGATCATGCAAAGCATGCGTGCCGTTGCGCTCTTCAAATGCTTGTTAAGCTCAAAGAACTCCAGGATCAGTACAAAGCGCAAGGTTTGCCTTCGATTGATATTGGAATTGGTCTTAACACTGGAGACATGAACGTCGGAAACATGGGATCCGACACCGTTCGGAGCTACACAGTTATGGGTGACGCTGTAAACTTGGGCTCACGCCTCGAGGGCATTAACAAACAATACGGCACTCGCATCATTATTTCTGAATTTACCCACAAAGAAGTTTCCGATGCGTTCGTCTGCCGTGAGATCGATTGGGTAAAAGTAAAAGGGAAGTTGCAGCCGGTTCGCATCTTTGAACTCATTGGCGACAATAGCGTCGACGACGGTAAAAAAGCTCTGGTTGCTAAATTCCAAGAGGGTTTCAAGGCGTATCATGATCGTGATTGGGATAAAGGGATCGCGGTATTCACCGAGTGCTTACACATGAAGCCAGAAGATGAGCCCTCGCAGCTCTACTTGGAACGCTGCCAGGAGTACAAAAAGCATCCACCAACAGCGGATTGGGATGGCGTCTTCACGATGGAGACCAAGTAGTCGATTGGCTGTGACTTTTGCTGTGATATTTTAATAGGGGCGCTTCGCGTCGAGCGGACGGTTCGCCCGTTTTCGGTGTTTACAACTCTCGCTTAAAAATTCTATTCTTTGCGTCGAATGCCGCAGCGCACGTTCTTCTCGATATTCTTAGCGTTTTGCTCTGTTTTTGGGCTGCTGTTCAGCTCATTGGATGCGGCCGCACAAATCAAAATGAAAGCCGGGAGCGGCTTCACTCTTCAAAACGCAGATTCCTTCTATCGGGACAACGATCGCAAGCTCATCGTCCTCCAGGGCAATGTGATTATCTCGTACGGCGATCAAACTGTTTCCTGCGACAAAGCGACAATTTTCGAATCGACAAAAGAAATCGAAGCTGAAGGCAATCTAGTTATCAATTCGCCCACAGCCTATGTTGCCGGAGATCGCGCACGCTTTAACTACGAAACCGGAAACGGCGTTGTCTACAATGGGCTTGTCCGCTCAGGACAAGTGGTTTTTGAAGGACGCATCGTTAGAAAAATTGGGCCGCAAGAATACGAAGCCGACAGCGCGTACTATACAGCTTGTGAAACTTGTCCTCCGGCTTGGAGTTTTACCGGAAGTAAAATTCAAGCTCAATTAGGCGGTTACGCTTTTATTCGCAATTCGGTTCTAGAGATTTCTCATTTCCCCGTGTTTTGGCTTCCGTACATTGTGGTGCCACTAAAAAGCGACCGACAAACAGGTTTCCTAATCCCGGGGCTTGAATTTACCAGCGGCGGAACTGCTCTCTACCAAAGTTTTTTCTGGGCAAACTCCAGGTCGACCGACTCTACCTGGACATTAAAGAACTATTCGTTCCGCGGCTTAAAAGGTCTCGTTAACTACCGTTACGTTCAGACAGATACGAGCGGCGGCGAGATGAACGCTGGGCTCATTCAGGATAAAGTTTTTGTTTCTGAAGATTCCTATCTTGCTCAGCCCAATCGCGAGCCAGTCTTTAACCGGTGGTTCTTTCGCTTTGAGAATCTTTATGAACTGCCATCGGGATTCGTCCAAAAATCAAATTTCAATTTCGTCAGTGATCTTTATTACGCTCGGGATTTTGAACGTGAGGTCCCTGGTTACGGTTCACCCGCTCTGGAAAATCGTTTCTCGTTGACGAAGAACACACAAAACACCCATTCCAGCTTGGATGTCTCGCACTACACCAATAACTTGAAGTCAGATCCGATCGCGCAAAATTTCGATTCGGTTCATCGCTTTCCTGAACTTCGTTATTCGATTGTCGACCAGATGTTTGACCAGAGTGGTTTTGTGTTTCGACTAGATACGAACTATGTCAATTACGCTCGCGAGGATTATGCGTACGATGATGTTTGGCTCAATGGCACAAACCGGGAGCTCGACACCACGCGAACTCAAGTCGGTGGCGGCCAATTCAACGAAGACCTTGACGTCATTCGTACAGGCCAGCGCTTTGATTTTACTCCTGAAATTTCTCGGCCGTTTATGATCGGCGAAATGATCGATATACTCCCGTACCTCAATTTCAGACATACCCAATACGCGTTCGACGTAAGTCCTTCGACCGGATCGACATTTCAAACGTCTCCGTATCGACAGTATGTCGGCGGAAATATAGCAGCACGTATGCGGTTCTCGGGCATTTACGGAATTGACGAGACGGACCCAAAAGATCGACGGATCAAACACGAAATTGAACCCGAAATTGCCGTGTCGTCTTTCAGCTTAATTCATGAAAGCGAACACTCGTTCTTTGGTGGTCAATCGCAACTTCCAGTTTTTAGAATCAACGAACCGATGAGCAATTCGGACTTTGCCTCTGGCCGCGGCATTCAGTTCGATTATCGCGATCGCCCTCCGATTCGAAAGCTCGTGACCTTTGGTCTTACGAACCGCTTAATTGAAAAAACTTGGGAAGGCGAAAATCCAAAGTACCAAGAGATAGTCGATTTCCGATTGCAACAAAGCTACGACATCGACGAAGCAAGAAAAGATACGGATCCAAAATATCCTTGGTCCGATATTAGCGCACTCTTAGAAGCACGCACTCGCCACTTTGAAACACTAACATCCGTGAATTACTATCCGTATCACAACGCAACCAACACGTTCACTCGACTTCGCGGCAAAGACAGTCTCGGAAACTTCCTTGAAGTCCGCTTCTCACAAAAATACCGAATCACCGAGAACTTAAGTGAGGACTACACCAACCGAGATGAAAACTTAGGATTCGGCGCAGGCATTACACACAAATACTTAAATCTTGCAGGCGGAATCGATTATCAACCGACCCATTTCCCGCGGGCGCTCGGTCAACCTTTCTCGAGTGTCGTAAAATCATGGACTGCAGATCTAATGCTAAAGCCACCTGGAAACTGCTGGAGCGTTCGCACGTTGATTCGTCAGAAGATCAATACGGAACCAGAATTCAGTTTAGAGTTTGGTTTCTTATTTGGCGGCGAAGGCACGGCGAACGTTTTCTAACATTTTTTTTTAAGGAGATCAGATGTTGTACGCAAATCCTGCAAACGAAATTCAGAAACTTGAAAACCAAATGTATGAAATCTACCAAAAGATCACAATACTGCGTGGCGACTCTGCTCCGCAAGAGGTGAAAAACTATACCTTTCAGACTGAAACTGGCGACGTAAGTCTTCTCGACCTCTTCGCTGGAAAAGAAACCTTGTTTTTGATCCACAACATGGGACAAGGCTGCCGGTATTGCACAATGTGGGCGGATGGACTTAACGGTTTCGTTGACCATCTTGAAAGTGAATTTGCGTTCGCGATGGTTTCGAAGGATTCGGCAACTGAACAACGCCGTTTCTCAAACGATCGTGGCTGGCGCTTCCGTATGGCTTCGCATAACGGCGGTCAGTACATCAAAGATCAGACTGTAGTCGTAGGCGAATCAAATGCTCCGGGCATTGTGTGCTACGTGCGTAAGGGCGAGAAGATTTTTAGAAAGAATTCTGCGGCATTCGGCCCAGGCGACCAGTACTGCTCGTTCTGGAACATTATCAGCCTTGCCGGCATCGATGATAGTTGGGTTGCGCAGTTTTCATATTGGAAGCGTCCCCAAAAATTAGATGATGGCGGCGTTGGCGTAAATCCATGAGAATTTATTTTTCTCTTTTGTTGATAGGCCTTCAGTTACTTTCTACTGCCGCATTAGCAGCAACTCCAGCGTTGAATATCAAATTGAATTCGGGAAATGAATCCGAGAAAAAAGCGAAGGCTTTGATTGAAGGATTTTTGCAAAAATATGATTTGAAGCCTTATGTGTTTACGAAAGAAATTATAATCAAATCTTACGAAATTCCGCACAGTCATCCCGTGCTAACGCTGAATACCCGAGAGATCGATGAGCCCACACGGTACCTTGCATTGTTTTTACACGAGCAAATTCACTGGTTCTTTAATGAACCAAATCGACATCAGCAAACAGATAACTTTATTGAAAAAATGAAGGCGAAGTATCCCGATATCCCTCCGATGGAAAAAGGTGGCGGCAGAAATACTAAGTCGACCTATCTCCATCTCGGAGTTTGCTACTATGAGTTCATTGCTTTGAGTAAGCTGCTTGGTGATGCGGAAGCCACACGCCTCTTTAAAACACGCGATGTTTATTCGTGGATTCTCAAGCGGGTTCTGAAAGACCGAAAATTCATTGGAGAGACGCTAATCGAGAGCGGTCTCGCGTGGGTTGAAGCCGGGTCTTCGAAATAAAAAGATCACGTACTGAGTCCAAATCAGTTCGTGCGGCCGCATGAAGCGAGTAAGATGCGTCGGACAAGTAAAGATTTATTTCTTAGAACCGTAAAACTTGAAGGTGCATGCTTGCACCGTCGATCGTTAAACCAGAACCCTGATCATTGATTACAGGGCGAAGCTCAAATGACGGTCGCTCAAGCTGCGACACAATTCGAATTTGATTCGTAGAATTGAGCTGAAACGATCTATTCCAACCGAGGCCTTCTGGAAGCGGCTCTTCGTCGTCTGGGTTGCCACCTTCAGGATCGACAACGAACACAACGTACGCACCCAGCAAGATTCCCGCATAAAGACCGATTGAAGCGCCGCGAGCTACGCGGTGTAAGTGATCGCTCGGGCGTTCAGTGAATGCGAGAGTGGCCGCACCCATCATCGTTCCAGCGAGCACGCCATATGTGCAGCTCAAAACAAACTCACGCATGGCTGCGGCCTGCGCGCGAGGCGCTGCGAGCGTAAAGCTCACAAACAGGAGGCTGATAATGATTGATTTAAAAGCTCGCTTCATGACCTCTAGTTTTGAAAACTGGCTGCAGCCTGTCAACTCAAGAAGTCTGGAATCCATCGAATTATCCCACGGTTATTCACTAACGCGAGATGCATGTGTGTAGGCATACGCCATTTCCCTTGCGCCCAGCTCAGACAATTCGTGAGTCGATAGCGCTGTCGTCGACCGATCCTGCCATCGATGATCGCGCGAGGGCCCAGGGATTTCACTTCAACGAGCTGAATTCTACCTTGAGCTTTAAACACAAGATCAATCTCGCCAAATGGCGACCGCAACCGATGCGCGATGAGTTCACTACCGCCTTCGCAACATTTCATTGCAACGATAAATTCAGACTTTAGACCCTTGAGATGGGAGGAATTCGCGGACACCTGCGAAGGTTCGCCTGTGGAGGCGACATGGTCCAAGTTTTTGAATCGCATCGCGATGCTCTTGGGAAGCGTAGCCTTTGTGCTTTTCAAATCCATACCCGGGATACCGCTTCGAAAGTGACTTCATTTTATTATCGCGAGTCACTTTTGCGACAATGCTCGCAGCTCCAACCGGAGTTGCTCGCAAATCACCTTTAATGAGTGGTGTCTGCTCAAACTTGCGCGATAGCCACGAAATCTTCATGTGCCCATCA
>JANOUF010000428.1:0-2316 GCA_031416685.1 Bdellovibrionales bacterium | reverse complement strand
CTTTCTGAGCGGGCACGTGAAGGCGATACATATTCACGTACACTTCTTGGCGGCTTCGCGGTACGCGATAAGAAGTTTATGCAAAATGCGGAGACAATGAAATTCGATGGCGATGATGTTGCTCTTGTAAAATGGCGTGAGAAGTTTTTAGAGATTCGAGATATCCAAAGCCGTCACCCAACATACAAGTGGGGACTAAGCTCGCAGCGATCCGGTTTTATGAACTGGATCACTTACCAATTTGCGCATAGTGGTTGGCATCATCTATTTTGGAATATGGTTTTCTTGCTGTTGTTTGCGACTTTTCTTGAAGCGACCATTGGAACCAGTTTGGTTCTGTTAATTTATTTGGGCGCAGGTGGTTTCGGTGCGGCACTTTTTTACGGCGTAGCGGGACTCTCCTATTCGCCATTGATTGGCGCAAGCGGCGCGATCAGCGGGCTCATGGCATGCGTTGTCGCGTACATGTGGCAAAAGCCGGTTCGCTATTTCTATTTCTTAGTCATGCATCCTGGATATTTCGGCTTTAAGTATCTACCTGCTTGGCTGATCGGGATCGTTTACTTGGTTCCAGACATTGCCGGTCACATTTCCACGGTCGCAGATATTAGTGGTCTTGCGTACGCAGCACACATTGGTGGTGCGATGTTTGGTGCTGCTGCGGGGTATGCGGCTCGGGTTGGCTGGTTAGTGGCAGAGCCGATTGTTGAGTCGGCTTCGCCGGCTGCAGAGTAGAGCCTACTCAGTTTACGATACGCAAATTTCGAAATTGCACTTTCCCTTGTGCGAATTGCAAAGCGGTTGGTCCTTCTTTGTGTCGGGAGTCGTGGATCAGAACCGTTTCTTGGCCATCCAAGATGATTCGGATTCTGTCACCGTTCGCATGCACTTCAAGGGTATGCCATTGTCCATTCTCTGTATCGATATTTACTCGCGGAGCCGCAATTGTTGTAATTGCGCCTGTGCGATAAGTTTGATCGGGCCTCGTGTCGAATATGTTGGCCTCATAGCAGTTCTGATCGTTTATTTCTGTTCGATTATTGCAACGGAAGAACAATCCGCTGTTCGTTCCGGCACCAGCGCGAAATTCAACTTCAAGGCTAAAGTCACTGTAAGCTTCTTTGGTAACTAAGAACCCTTTGCCTTCGTTCGCAAATGCACTTTCGCCGTCCACTTTCCAATTCGCATTACCGACTGTTTCCAACTTTGTTAGGTCGCTAACGGCCGCAGTAGCTAACCCGCGCGATGGCTGTGTTGTGGCACAGGCCGTTTGAACGCTGGCTAACGTCAGTAATCCGATCAACATTCTTCCAATTCCCGTAAGTCTCATAAAATATCTCCTGTTTTGTTGGTGGCAGGAAGATAACGGATTTTCAAGGTGGCGATAATACTCTTTCTTTTCAATTGATTGTTTCATATAACGAAACAATGGGAATTGATGATTTATTGGGGTGGAAGGCTTTTATTGGTGTTGCTCAGTTTGGCAATTTTGCAAGGGCATCCAAAGAGCTAGGAGTTCCCGTCTCGATATTGAGTAAGCGCGTAGCGAAACTTGAAGAGCAACTGAGCGTAAGACTTTTTCAGCGCTCTACAAGGGTTGTCGCACTGACTGATGAGGGGACAGCGCTTTTACCAAAAATCCGATCAATTATAGATGAACTTGCCCAGGCAGAAGCGACCTTCAGTTCTCAAAGAGAATTATCGGGAGTGGTAAAGCTGACTTGCGTGCCATTCATTGCGCACAGTCTTTTGATTCCGATCATATTCGAGTTTCAAAAGAAATATCCTAAGGTGAAGGTCGAACTTTCATTGAGTGAGACGGTGGTCAACCTCATTGAAAGCGGTTTTGATATGGCCATTCGGATTCAGAATCCGACAGACACCGAATTGATATATAGAAAGCTCGCCGCCAACGAACTCATTTTCTGTGCCTCGCCAAAATATTTGAAGAAAAATCCCGGGCCAATTAAAAATCCCGACGACCTCGACAATCATCGCCTCCTTTTTTTAAAAATCCACGAGCGCTGTAAGTTCGTTGGGAGCAAAACTGAATTAAAAAAATTTGCAGCTCGTAAAGCTGTCGAAAGCGATAGCGGCGCGTTCTTAACCGATCTCGCATTAAATGACTTCGGGATTTTGGTGCGCTCAATCTGGGATGTTCAAAAACATCTGAGATCAGGAAAGCTCATTCAAGTTCTCGAAAACCATCCGTTGGGAACGTTCGGATATATTCATGCAGTCATCCCGAGCAAAAAGTTCTTAGCGCCTAGAGCGCGAGCATTTTATGAGTTTGTATTAGAGCACTCAAAGGGATGG
>JANOUF010000427.1:0-18005 GCA_031416685.1 Bdellovibrionales bacterium | reverse complement strand
TCAAGCCATGTGCCTGAAAAGCGTGGGTTGTTGAGTGGTTAAGCGCGTTTTAAAGCTGCATTCGCTGTCGAACTTTTTTGCGCTGGAACCCAATGTGGGTCAAAAAAGAAGAGCCGCTCATAGAGAGCGGCTCTGATTATTCAATGGCTAATAGATTCTACTTACTTACCGTGACGATTGTCGCAGAAGCGGTCACCTACGTTTTCATTCGTATACTGATCGTTCTTCATGCGTTTGCAGTTTCCGCTATTTGACCATTCGTATTCGATACGGTCGCCCTTCATCGCCCCACTGCAGAACTCATCACCGACGTTAACTTCGGTATACTGACCATTCTTCATAAGTTTGCAGTTACGGCTGTTTGAAAGTTCGTACGAAAGATCGCTATTTGATTTCTTGCCTGAACCTGGGTCATAGCAGTTCGTAAGGTACACAAAAAAACCGTCTGCGTTCCAAGAACCTGAAATCTTGAAATCAACGCGGCAGTCTGTACCAAGTGAGCTCAACATTTTTTTGCTGAGTGTGTAGCTAGCTTTCGTGTTGAACGAACGCTCTAGCTCGTACGACTTGATTTCACGGCCACTCGTGTTGTCAGAAACACGGAAGTTTGGACAACGTTGAGTATTTACATTCTCGAGCTTGATCGCAAGATCACCATTATCAGCTTGGCGAAGCTCGATGTGACCACCGCACTGACTAAGCGTAACCGGACGACCTAACTGTTCACTCGATGCAGGCTGACGATCACTCTCTTTCGGTGCTGTTGCACAGCCAGCGAAAGCAAGAGTCAACGCGAGAGCAGCGACTAATCCACGAATCGAATACATTACGAGACCTCCTAAAAAATATGGGCGGACTAAACGATAATCGTATAGTCCTTAGCAAAAACTTTTTCAGTGAATAGAGCAAAGGAAAGCTTTGATTACTCGGAGATCCCGGCCCTGACCTTTAGTCCTGTTTGGGTACGTTTGGATTAGAGACGTACGCAACAAACGTGCGTATTCCAAATCAGTCGACTGATTTTGCGACATATGAGACGACTCAAATTGGTTTAAACCAACTCACACCGATTTAGTGACTAATCGAGGAGGTCCGCCATCGTTGTTGTCGAGGCCCAGGGCCTGATCGATCACACCAAGCAAGACGGAGCGTGGACATGGTTTAGATAAAACTCGAAACGCGCCACGTTCCATGCAACTGCGAACCCGCTCTTCGCCAAAACCAGTTATGAACACCAAATGCGGAATATCGGGATTGATTTTTCGAACTTCCTCGAGCAAATAATTTCCGTCGCCATCAGGCATACGGATATCTGAAAGGATGAGGTCGACTCGATTATTTTTAAAGATCTCTAAAGCTGCTTTGCCACTTGCCGCTTCCAATATTTGAAAGCCACACTTGCGCAGCAGCTTAGCTGTGAGAACACGTAGCTGCTGGTCATCTTCAACAACAAGAATATTGATGTCTGATTTATTTCTTTTCATGTTGACGCTATCGACGTTAGAGATTTTCATTACGCCGCCTCCTGAATAGAATTGCTAATTTTGCTTTGAATTTTTGGAACGACGATCATGATTTTGGTATTGGGACAATCGTTGTCTACATAGATTTTTCCTTGATGGGCTCCAAGAATTCCGTTTGAAATACTCAAGCCTAAACCTGTACCTTTACCAATTTCTTTTGTGGTAAAAAATGGCTGCATGATTTGGTCCTGAATCGCTCGAGGAATTCCACCGCCACTATCCGTGACGCTGATAACTACGTATTCACCGCTTTCGGCAGCTTCGATGCGAACCCATTTTTCCTGAAGGCTCTCAACCGCATCGTAGGAATTATTGAGCAGATTCAAAAGAACCTGAGATATCTCAACCGCCCTACATTCGATATTTGCAGTTTCATAAGCCTTGTTTTTGACAACTTCCAACTGAATGCCATGATTACTGAATCGCTCACCGCAGAAACTCAATGTTTCTTCAATCAATCTTGAAATTGAAATAGTTTGGGGGGCAGCCGTTGCTCCCCCACGAGCGAAAAATTTTAAACCACTGACGATCGTAGCAATCCTATCAACCGTGTTTTTGATAACTCCCACTGCATCCAAGAACTCCAAGGTGTTGATCTCGCCTTCCTTTATACATTCCTCCATTTGTTCCGCTTGCATTCCAATAATGGCTAAGGGCGTATTGATTTCATGTGCCACGCCACCAGCCATCGCGCCAAGCGCGGACATCTTGGCAGTATTGAGCAGTTGAGCCGTCTGTTCCTTCACTTTATGATCCAGGCGTTCATTCATCGAACTCAGCTCTTGGTTCCACCCACGCACTTTTTGAAATACAAAAACCCAACCAAATAACGAAATTGCCAGAGAAAAAAGCAAAGCTCTCCTGAGCTTGGTAACCCTTTCTCGATGTATTTTTTGTTTATAGCCTAGATCTCTATGGATGGTTTTATAAAACTCCGAGGTACCCCGAGAGTATAATTCCTTCTGTTTTTCATATTCGGCGCTAAACAAAAGTTGCGAAGCCTGCGCCGGTTTGTGTTCCTGAACCAACTTGATGGCTTTTTTTTCTATCTCGACGAGCGCGATATTGGCCGCATCGGTTGCTTCGGCAGATTTAATTTCGTTGGGTTGCAAAGAGATTAGTTTTTTTAATGTCTGCTCAAGTAAAGGCTCGAACTCGCGATAGCGCTTTTCCCATCTTATATTTCCTGTAGCAGCAGCCATCCATGAAGACGTCGTTAACACCTCATCATAGTGGGTAACGAGCCCCTGAAGCCTCACAATTTCTTCAGTCTGCTTTTGAATTTCCATTAGCTTATCGGCTGACTTAAAAGTGAACAATCCAAGCCATCCCGTAGCCGGTGTCGTTAAGATAACTATGCCGAATAGGAGATTTATAGAAAGGTGACTTTTCTGTGACATTGGATCAATCATGTCGGCTCTATCGGATTGTTAACTTATGCGATGAAGCAGTGATCCGCCGCTTTCAGCTAAAAATCAGATAAGAAGAGGTTAGCCTTTATTAACAATAGGTATTTGGGAAAGGAGTGCTGCGGACCATCCTGGTTCTTGCCTTGCGGGCTCACTTCGTTCGTTCAAAGAGGCAAGCTTCTATTTGGCCGAGCCAGATTTATTTGGTTTCTTCTCAGCACTGATAGGTGGAATTTGTATCGCTGCCTTTAAGGCCGCACACGTATGTGCCAATGGGTCTTCATTCTTCCCGATCACGGGACAGTTTTTACGAGCAAAATTGAGTCCGGCCATATGTTGCGCTTCATCTCGTTCGAAATCGATCGCCCAAGTCGCCATGACCTCACGAATATCGGAGCAGTCTTGCTTCGGCATGGCGGTTGGGCATGGATTTGATCGCCCCAACGTGCCGTACTCTTCGAAATAATTTCGAACGGTGCGGTTCAGTTGATGCCCATCGCAGCGCTTGGCACCTAAGTAATAACTTGAGCGTTGAAATAACTCTGCGGCCCTAATGCTAGCTAAATAGCGTCGAAATTTTTTCTCTCGAACCGGCAAATTTTTTCCTGCCAAGAGATCGGCCGTTCTTTGCAGCCCGCACTCCGGTCGGCTAGCGGCAGCGGGTTTTGATTTACAGTTGAATTCCAATATCTGTTTCGCGCTTGTGTTCATATGCCCTTTCCAGCCGATATGAATCAATTCGTCGCAAATTCTTCCGGCGCGGTAAGCATTGATCGCACCTTTAACAGCCCTTGATGTGATCCAATCCGGCACGCCTCGACGAACCATGAAGCAACTCGTATAGGCTGCGCCAATGGTGTGATAATATTTTGCAGGAAGCGCCGACATTCCTTTTTTGGGCGCTTGAATTCGGGCAATTTTTTGTTTCAGTACCAGCGGAAGAATCGTTTCGGCCCCGAGAGAGCCTGGAGTAAATACTGGGTCTCCAGCCCTAGGGCAATCGACGCGCGAGGAGCTTCGCTTCGAGTTTCTCGCTGGCTTAAACGAACCAATTTCTACCTGATTCACATCATCGTGTCCGCAAAATCCGATGAGCTGCATCGCCAAGAGTTTCTTGCCATTACTAAACTTAAGCGCCTTTTTCCATAGCCATCCTGGCGGGAAGTCACCTTGGGAAATACCATCTAAACTGTTGGGTACTAAATTTTGATTCTTTGGCCGCCTTAGAACAGACATGTCGTTTTGCAGATCAGCGTAAAACTCCGCCGCTAGATTGTCTAAACAAGCATGCTTTAGGATCTTCGTGTTAAAACCCCGAATTCCGTTGTTTTCTTGTCGGTCAACCTGGACGCCGATCACACTCATGTAATCGGTAAGTCCCTGTACCTCAGACGTAGGCAAAGATTTGATGAGAGGAGTGAACACCAAAGGTAAACTAGATTGCCTTATGCCCAAGGGCGGAGACGCAGACGCAGGCAATAATATGCCCAGAATGAATAGAGTTAGGATCAGAAGAGGCATTCCAGGCTCCGCTTCTTTGATCCTTCCATTACCAAAACACGAACGTAGTTTTCCTCATCGGTTTCAATTGAAGTTGTTTTATCAATTTTTTCAGAATGGAGGCCATAGAGCGGATAAACTAGAGCAACAACCTTCGTATCTTTTAGAATTTCGATTTTTTGAAATTTTGTAGGATCGACTTCGGCTGCGCCAGTTCCAGTAACTAACTTTTCATTTTTTTCGTTCACGGCTTTAACTTGCAGATCGCCTTTGCAGTGCAAAGGCCCGCGAGCCAACGGAAACTGGCTTGCTTCCGATGCCTGAGCAGACAATCTAAAAGCAAACAACAATACGACTAAAATAGCTTTAAAGCTCGCTCGCAACCCGACCCGCCTTTGACCGATATAGCTTAGTATAAAGCTCAACTTAAGGCTTTAGAAGACCGGTTCGAACATTTGGACTCGTGGCACATTTCCTGAAATACAGATAGTGATGAGGTTCGATATGCCACTGTCTCTCTCTAAACGCGTTCTATTGATCGCATTGTCGACTTTTTTGACGACTACAATGCCAGTTTTTGCCTCGGCATCGGGAGCGGTTAGCTGCCTCTCCTTCTTCGCCGAAAGTCCGCAACCGGAGGCCCTGGTCGCACGTCTTTACAGCCGCCTACTGCCGCGTTTTAAAGGCGATGCAGAGTTTGAAGGCTTGAGTTCTCACCTTACTGAAAACAAAGATGGCCCCTACATCGGTCCGGAACTAAAACACATTGGCGGCCTTACGAAAAATGGTCCCGTGCTTGAGATGAATGTCTTCTTCGCAGGAATTAAAGGCCTTGAAACTGGCGAGAGCAATACAAGCTTGAACCTCGGTTTCGCTAAATACCTAACAGCTATTCTTCATTCCGCCAAACAACGCGCAGATCGCGACGCGAACATCACAACGCTTGAAATCAGATCGGACTTTACTGTGAACGCGGATTTAAAACTGCTTATGAAAAAGTATGGGTTTCGCGTTGATGGGACTGGGATTCTTGAATCGTATATTTTGGAGATTCCGATTGGGGCGCTTCATTAGCGGACCATAGGTACTCGGGACAAGCTGTTGGAGCTACATCCTTGGTCTGGTCTAGCGAACCATATTCAGTGCGTAAGTGATTAAAACTAATCGTATTTGAGTTCTACGCATATTGCGCATATACTTACGCAATATGCGTAGATCAGTCTTAGACGCGCTTTTTTCTACTACGAAGCAAGAGGTGCTCGCCGCATGTCTTTTGCACCCTACTCGTTGGTGGTATTTAAGCGATTTGGCGAAACACTTGGGTAAATCACCATCGACCCTCCAGCGGGATCTTGCGGCACTCACCGCTGCGGACATCCTAGAATCACGAAAAGACGGAAATCGCGCTTATTATAAAGCGAACATTCAAAGTCCAATTCTTCCAGAACTCCAATCGTTGCTCATCAAAACAGCCGGTATCAAAGAGGTGCTTGCCGAGGCGTTGAAAACGTACTTACGTAAGGCAGATACCGCGTTCATTTACGGATCGCTTGCGCGGGGCGAAGAAATCTCATCGAGTGACATCGACGTCATGATTATTGGCGATGTTAAATTGAGCGAGATCGCTCCGGCCCTAAAGAGAATCGAAAAAAAACTAGGACGCGACGTCAACCCAACAGTTTATACATCAAAGGAATTTGCCCAAAAAACGAGAGCTGAGAACTCATTTCTCAAAACCGTCATCAACGATAAAAAGCTCTTCATAAAAGGTAGCGACAGTGAACTTCAAACCCTGGTTGGATAGAGGCGACATTCAGTCTGTGGTTGTCTCCGAAAAGAGCTTGGCTGATTTGTTACGTCTCGTCGAACGTGACTTGAAAGACGCCAAAATCGAAAGCCTATCTGAAGACCGTCGTTTCGCCACTGCTTATGGAGCCGCGCTTAATCTTTGCAACTATGTGATTCGTAGCGAGGGCTATCGTGTTACCGGCAAAGTGGGACACCATAAAATCGCAATCGACCTTGCCGGTTCGATTATAGGCTCGCCATCAAACCGATTTCTTTCTGTCTTTGATATAAGCCGAAGAAAGCGTAACAAAATTGATTACGATGTAGCAGACACTATTAGCGAGACCGAAGTTATAGAGCTAATTTCAATAGTGGAACAATTCAAAACGCTGGTTACAAAATGAAATTGGCCTGCCTGCATGAAAAGTAATAAATCATATCTTTTAGCGCTCCTTTTGGCCGCATGCACAACGACATCAACGGCGCGAAGACAGGATCTCAGTCCTTCAACCTTCGATTCTGTTGTGGCGTGCTCTGGCGCAAAATGTGTCGAATCGATTTTAGGAAAACCGAGCGAGAAAGAGATTAAAAAGGACCGTGCCGATAGGGAGTTCTGGTTTTATATGGATCAGAATAAATCGCAGCGGGGCGCCATTGAGATAAAACGTGACGACCAAAAGGTCGTGGCCGTTTTAGTGATTCCTCGAGAATCGGATTCGGAGTTCAAGCTAAGTTATCTGTTAAAGAACAGGTTCTCGAATTCGGCATTTGAAAAAGTTCCGCTTTAGCGATGCTCACGAGATTACTTGCCATCAGAAGTTTTCTATATAGATGCCAATCAGGGCATCATTATCACGGCAAATCGAACAACGGACGAGGTCGAAGCTATTAGCAAGGTTCAACCGAAAGATGCCGCTGAGTTAATCGAAAAGATTAAAGCATGCCTACGGTAACAAGCTGCTGTCTTTCATTTGCTAGAGCTGAACTGTAAAATCAGACACCCAACCTAACCGGTCAGCATTCCAAATTTTGAAAAGCTTCTGTTCGACTAGTTTTCTAAGTGGTACCCGGGACAGGAGTGGCTGCGGACCGTCGTGGTCCTTGCCCTACGGGCTCATCGCGTAAAGCGCGATTCGCTCAAGAATGCCATCATGGCATTCTTGTGAACCTGCACAGTGATATCGAGATCCTGGAGCGGGAGAACAAATAAAAAAAGGCAGCGAATGCTGCCTTTTTTTATTTGGTACCCGGGACAGGACTTGAACCTGCACACCTTTCGGCACTAGATCCTAAGTCTAGCGTGTCTGCCATTCCACCACCCGGGCTCGGAAGACTCATACGTTTAGCACACCTAAGGTGAAATTCAACCTCTGGCAGGCATTATCTAATCTCCAAAACCTCATTCTTTTTCATTTCGACGACCGCGCCCTTATCGTTTGTCACTGTCCAACTGTATAAAAGCGATGGCGCACGGACACAGTACCCCTCTAAGGGGTTAATTAGGTCCTTTGAGTAGAACGTCAAAAGCTGCTCTGTCGCATTTTTAGCAATAAAAATTGTTTCGATGGGCTTTCCGTCATTGTCGAGAACGCTGCATTCGTAATTCTCAAGAGTGGTTGATTCTTTTTTAACGATTCCCGAAATCTTCTGACCCGACGCTAAAGTGTACGAAGCCCAATTGACCGACTCGATTGGTTTACTAAAACGCGCACGACATTCGCGAAGCTCTCGATCGTCTCGATCGAAATATTTCCGAATGGTTTCATTCGGCGATTCGATAACTTCCAAAACTCTTTTGTTAACGTAAGTTTCTTCAGACCGAATCGAATATTTCACCTTCGCGGAAAGACCACCTGCCTTGTGCTCCGCTGTGGTCCGAAGCTGCCTCGCTTGGACATCGTCGATAGAGTAAAGACTTGCCCACGAGTAGTTTACGATCCCGCCATACACTTCGTGGTAAAACTCATCTTCCTGAACAGAAATTTGCGTGCCGACTTTGACACCCATTTTTAAATAATCTTTGCCCGCGCATTCTTTTTGCCAAGTCGCTAGTGACTTCTTTGCTTCAGGGCGACCCGCTGTTGGCTCAAGTTGAATATTGCCGAAAATTTGGAGATGTCCGCGTGGCAACTCAGGCTTCCCGCCACTTTCCTTGCTACAGCCAAACATACTTACGAAGCAAACTAAGAGCATTGCCGTTCGCTGCATCTCAACTCCTTAAAAAGGCCCGGGCCGTTAGGTAACTTTTTTGTAGATACCAAAGCGTACGGTCCAAAATGATTGATCAACAAGTAAAAATCAGTATTTAGCGTCTTACCAATCAAACAAAGGCATGAAATTTTTCCGTGAGGCCAGACTTTGTCCTCACTTTGAGGCCAATTCCCTTGAATCTACCAATCACCTACGTTTATGGTCCGGCCCATGCAAAAGGCAAAAGCCGCAAACAATCTAGAATACGTGCGAGTAGCACTTCAGCGAGAGTTCATCGATCGCTGCAAGAAAAACGCGAGCTACTCGCTTCGTGCCTATGCCAATTTCCTAGAAATAGATCAGTCATTCCTTTCAAAATTATTAAAAGGTCAACGGCGAGTTACAGAAGACTTAGCAAAGTCTGTCGGACCACGCCTCGGAATCAAGCCGCAAAAAATGACTCAGATTTTTACGAGTGGTACTGCTGCAATGCCAGGGTTCTTAAGTTTATCCGATGATGAGTTCGAGCTTCTATCGAACTGGCACCATTTTGCGATCCTTGAACTCACAAAAACAAAAAATTTCAACGCCGACGCAACTTCCATCGCTGCTCGCCTAAATATTCACGTTGAAGAAGTTCGTGCGGCCGTTGAGCGCCTAAGCCGACTTGGTTTTATTAGTGTCATTGAAGGTGAATGGAAACTGCTCGCGCCAAACACGACGTTCACGAACACCACGACATCAACGACTGCTCGCCGGGTTTTTCAAAAAACTCTAATCGAGAAAAGCCTTCATGCGATTGATCACATTCCCTTTGATCTTCGTGAAAACGGATCACTTACGATTGCGATTAACAAAGACCGAATTCCAGAATTTAAAGAAAAACTCAAGCAGGTCAGAAAAGAATTATCTGAATTCTTCCAACCCGACGGTGAGACTGATCTCGATGAAGTCTATCAGCTCACCGTCGCCCTGTTTCCCCTAACTAAAATTAAAGATATTTAATGAAGGAGCCTTTATGAAAAAACATTTCTTCGCGTTCACACTTCTCGTGTGTTTTGCATTCACATGCGTTGTTCACGCCGAACCTGGCGGCGGCCAAGACGGTAACGGCGGCGGCGGCGTCATCCAAGACGGTCAGTACATGACTTTCCATTCGGCTGGCATCTACGTCGACCCAGTTGCAAAAGGCTTAGAAAGTAGCGCTGCGCTTAACCAGTTGGTGCGCCACATTTCATCGTCCCAGTATCTGACGATCTCGGCTCGGACAAGATTGCTGACAGTTATCCTGCCTGCGCAATCGCGAAACTATTATGACGTTCGCTCAGATAAGTTCAGCAAGACGGTAAAAGATCGACTGGCAGCTGAATACGAAAAGGCAACTTCAGCACCGTCGGACAAAATTGTTCTGTACGCTGTGACCGATACAAATTCGAGAAACACTTATTTGTTGCCTGACTTTTATCGCTTAAGTCTCACAGGTCAGATGGCCATCTTATTTCACGAAGCAATGTGGCTTTTAAATCCGCGAGCAAGTTACAGTGACATCATTCGCGCAGAGGTTACCTTCCAAGCGCATCTTGAGCAGCCCACTAATTTTACAAACGCCCAGCGATTTGTTCGCTTGGTGGGCGGCGTAAGTGACGAAGCTCGCTTTACTTACAACTGGGATCGATCACGCGGAAACATTACCACCGACGGAAGGATCGTCGATGGTTCGCGGTCGATGCCACTTACCTTAGCAGCGCTACTTGGCTCTGAAATTTTCCCAAGCTTTGCAGATGCCGCGTATTTTGCTGATCGAGATTGGGGTTCAAGTTACGAGTACGCTTCAACCCAAGCAACAAAACTCCGCTTGCAGGATCATGCACTCAATCTATCGCTTGCATTTCCGAACTCAAAGTTTTTGTCGTTTTTCCGAGATGCTGTTATGTCAAATCGAGTTTTCTTGAAAGTCGAAATGCCTGAAAACCTTATTTTACTTACTCAGTCCGAGCCTAATAATAAGGGTGGCTCAGCGTACGCGACCACATTGATTCATCGCTCTAATGTAGGACTAATCCCAGGCAGTAAGGATAGTTTTTCACTCACAAGCTCATTAACGACCAATTTAAGATTTCGAACAAAAAAGAAATGGAAAAATGGCGGCTTGGATACGCTCGAGAGCGACGCTGATCTACAAAGAGGAACAGTCACAGGAACTCTTTTTTTCACGCAAGGTAGAAATTAAATCGGGGGTTTTATGAAGATTCTTTTGTTTTTAATATTCATGCAGTCGGCAAGTGCCGCCCAAGCACGAGTGGTAGTCGCGAATCAGTACATTGAAATCAATCAGCGGATTTATATTCAGCATCGCACTCGGTGTGTTGCCGAGTACATGACCTTGCTCTCACAACACGAACGCGCAGCGAAGGCATGTTCGATTGAAAAGCCGCTTAGACTTGTGACGGTTGTTCGCAACTATCCAAACTTACGGGAAAATCCTCGCACGGTTCAAGCATGGGCAGGTTCTGCTGCAAGGAAAACAAACATCACGAGTAAGTATCTTCGTGAATTGGTCGATGAATGCCGAGGTCGAGTGATTTCATCGACGGTTCTGACCGAGACGACCGTGGAAAAAGAATCTTTCCACGTTATTAATCCCAATTTGGATTCAGCAATTACAGAGTCGTTCATGCTTTCACCGATGACAAACGCAGAAGCTAGACAAGCTCTAGCGGAAGCGAAGCAAACTTGTGAGTCGGCAACACGCGATTAATAAAAAAAGGCGCTTGAGTCTCAAGCGCCTTTCATCAGAAATTTTTTAAAAAATCTATTTCTTCTCAGCGATAAGTTTCTTGTAATCAGGGACGCGCATAAGTGCTGCGAGTTCCTTCTCAGAATCCATCTCGATGCGAATCATCCAACCTTCATTCATTGGATCATCGTTTAAGCCTGCTGGATCATCCGTCAACGGCATGTTCACTTCGATAACAGTTCCTGAAACTGGAGCGTACAAATCGCTCGCAGCTTTTACGCTCTCAACAACACCAAAGCTTTCGCCTTGGTTTACTTTCGCGCCCTCTTCTGGAAGTTCGCAGTAAACGATTTCGCCAAGCTGTTCTTGTGCGAATTCAGTGATGCCGATCGTGACGATATTCTCGTCGACCTGAGCCCACTCGTGATCTTTGGTGTAGTAATATTCTTCTGGTAGTTGATACGACATTTTCTCTTCCCCTTAAAAAGGTAGCTTCTTCTTAACTTATGATTTCAGTTTCGCCAACGAAGTGTTGGGTACAAAAGGCGTTGGTACGACCTTGGCGCGAGCTTTTCGGCCCCGAATGTCGACCGCGAACTCAGCACCCTCGCTTGCGAACTGCGTGTCAATCCAAGCAATTCCAATAGGTTGATTGAGTGTTGGCGACATTGTCCCGCTTGTAACCCGGCCTATCTCTTTGCCCTCAAGGGAAAAAAGAGTGTAGCCCTGGCGCGGAATTCCTTTGTCCAAAAGCTTAAAGCCGATGAGTTTTTGCTTAATCCCGCGCTCTTTGCCGTCCACCATCGGCTTTTTGCCGATGAAGTCTTTCTTTGCTGGCTTCACCACCCAACCCAGGCTTGCGGCATAAGGATTGGTGGTGTCATCGATCTCATGACCGTAGAGTGAGTACTTCATTTCGGTGCGAAGTGTATCGCGAGCACCAAGCCCAATGGGCTGCACGTTATGTTTTTCACCTTTTGCGAGAAGTTCACGCCAAAGCTCGACAACTTTTGAGTTTGGAACGAAAACTTCAACGCCATCTTCGCCAGTGTAACCGGTGCGAGCGACTAAAACTTTTGTTCCTTGAAAACTCATTTCGCGAAAATGCGTACGTGGAATGCTGCTTACTCCCGAGGAGAAAATCTCAGTTAAGAGTGTCATCGCCTTCGGTCCTTGCACGGCGATTTGTCCCCACTGAGGAGATTCATTGATCAACTCACAACCCTGTTCAGCGTTTGCTTTGAGATACGCAAAATCCTTTTCTGAGTTGGCAGCATTCACACATAGCAAATATTCTTCGCCTGGTTTTACGCAGTAGATGAATAAGTCATCGACGATTCCGCCATCTGGATTTGGAAAAAGAGAGTACTGCGCTTCGCCTGTCTGAAGCTTTGCAACGTCGTTCGTGGTTGTCTTTTCCAGGAAGCTAAGCGCTTTTGGCCCACGCACGCGAATCTCGCCCATGTGTGAAACATCGAAAAGTCCGACATTGGTGCGCACGCAGTTATGTTCTTCGATCAAGCCTTTGTACTGCACAGGCATGTACCAGCCAGCAAACTCAACCATGCGCCCACCCAACCGCTCATGCTCATTGCATAAAGGGGTGCGTTTTACTTCGGCTCCAGTCGACGTCATGAGCAGTGTCCTAAATTAATGAAAACAAGGGGTTGGAAAGAGCCCACACTCTGACTTTCTGGCGCTCTAGAGTCAACCACCAGAAAGCCGGAAAAGAGCCGCCACGGGCACTTTGGTGACGTCTTTTGTCATGAGAAAAGCCCCAAAACCACAGTAGCTTCGAGTACATGATGGCCTTCTCTTTGCTGAATTTCTAAGCTGTGGAACGTTCTCTTCGATTCAAAATCGCTACGCTAGGCACTTTCGCTGCCCTCCTCCTGACCGCGTGTCACGGCGGCGGCTTTTCTCCGGCTGACGAAATGATCGGTATCGGTCCAAGTTTAACCGGCGGCAAAACGGACGACGGCTTAGACGTCACCACGGCCAGCGATGACGGCGAAATTGAAAGTTTAAAATCTCGCATCGACACTTCAGAAGCGAATTTAAATCTCGCCAAAGGGATCATAGGCCTAAGTGTTACGCTTGTGGATAAGAACGGAAAAACCGTAAGTGCAAACCCTGAACGGCTAAAAATCGAAATTTATTTGAAGCCCGGAATTGCTGAAAAACAAACTCTCGCGTTCGATGCGCCACTTACCAATCAACGCGACAAAAAAATCTTTAAAAATATTAGCGCTGAAGACAAACAAGCGTTTCGCGTGAGCGGCGCGTGTGGCGCAAGCGATTGCAAAAAAGTTGTTCTCAGGCTTGAGCGAACGGGCCTTACTGAAAAAGGCGAAGCGGGTTTAATTTTCCGCTCTCGCACAGTCAAAGGCCAAGGCGGAGAAGACCCAACAGATTACAAAACCGCTGCTCACCTGCGCGAGGTGAATCGTTCGTTGCAAGCAAACAAAGTCGACGGCTCTCTTACGACCATGGAAGTCGCGTATGGACTTTCAAATTTCAAAATGGAAGTAACAACCCAAAGCCAAAAACTTTGCATCACTGGCCGATACGTTCTGACTACCGGTCACGATGAACGCGTGAATCTCTCTTCGTGTGACGGCCAAAATCCGAATATCACCGCAACAATGATCGGTAACGACGGTGGCGGAACTATCGTGCTCCGTCTCGATGAAGAAGGTGAAGACCTATCACTACTCCTCCTTGCTGATGACGATGATTTGTTGAACCAAGATCCAGGTGGCCCAGGGACTACCCCGATAATTTCGGGTGACATCCGTTTGCCAGTAGACGCGAACAGTGCGGTTACGCTCGCGATGAACAAAGACCGAAATCGCCCCGAAGTGAAAAAGCGTATGCAGGCTGTGTGGCTCTCTCAAGGATTAAACGATATCCGCCAGTGGCTCACGCGCATTCAGCCGAACTTGCCAGTGCTTTCAAAAGGGCTCAACTCGCATGGTGTGCCGAACCAGTTTATTGTGATTACTCTCACTGAATCGGCATTTTTCAAAACCGCAGGCTATCCAGTACAAGTCAGCGCGGCGCAAGACAGCACCGCTACAGGACCGTGGCAAGTTGTCGGAAGAACTGCACCCGAACTTGGACTTAAGATTTTCCCGAATCAGGTTTTGCGTGTCGTCGGCAAAGGTAAAAGCAAACGCTACATTCGCGATTTCAACAAGTGTGACGAGCGCGCGTATTTAAAAGAATCAACTCTTGCTGCTGGAAAATACTTTGCGCGTTTCCTTCGCTCGTTCAACGATTTCAAATTAGCGGTCCTTTCGTATCACGATGGTCAACATCGCACGAATGAATTCCTAGAATGCGCAAAAAAGGGAAGCAAAGTTTGTACGGTCAACGGCAAGAAAAAGACGCTGACAGCTTCCCGGCTAAAGCTCGCAAAAGACATGAATCTCGATTTCTGGAAGCTTCATACGCTCGGCATGCTTGATCAGGTTAGTTCAAATTATGTTTTAGACTTCGTTGCGGCTAATCTCATTGCTATGAACCCAGGCAGCTACGGCGTGGCTCCACCGTCGTATCAGTCGATCGGCTCTCCAGCACCGGCTCCAGTGAAGCCAGCAACTTGCAACTAAGAGTTTGCGAGCTTCGCTAGTTGAAGAGTGTTCTCCATTAGCATTTGAATTGTCATGGGACCTACGCCGCCCGGCACAGGTGTCGCAGCAATGGCCCAACCCTCAAGTTCTTCATAGCGAACATCGCCGCAAAGTTTTCCTGCGAACGAGCCTGTTTGAGGTCTGTGCATTCCAACATCAATAACGACTACGCCTTTTTTGAAATCTAGTTTTCCAAGGAAACGTTCTTTGCCTGCAGCAACAACGACGATGTCAGCATCTCGCGTGATGCTTGAGACATCGGGCGTTTTACTATGCACGACGGTCACGGTTGCATTGGCATTCGTTAAATGATGAGCCATCGGTCTACCAACGATGTTGCTTCGACCAACGACGACAGCGCGCTTGCCCGCAATCGGAATTTTGAAATGCTCTAGAATTTTCATCACCCCCGTTGGCGTGCAAGGTGCCACACGTGTTCTGCCCGACCAAAAAAGTCCGAGGTTCGCGGCTGTTAATCCGTCTGGATCTTTTCTCGGATCAAGCACATCGAGAATTTTTTCCTCATGAATATGCTTTGGCAAAGGAAGTTGAACGAGAATGCCATGGACGTTTTTATCTTGGTTGAGTTCGCGAACTTTACTGAGTAGCTGCTCTTCAGTTGTGGCAGCGGGCAAGAAGCTTGCGAAACTTTTAATACCGACTTGCTCACACGTTTTGATTTTGTTTTTGACGTAGACTTGGCTCGCGGGATCATCACCCACCAGCACCACTGCCAGGCCTGGCGCGATACCCGTTTTCTTATGGAATTCCTGAATTTCAGCGCTCAAGCGCTCTCTACGGGTTTTGGCGACTAGGGTTCCGTCGAGTCTCAACATTTAGCGTCCAATGGTGGCGTTAAGTTAGACCAGGAGCGCTCAAATGCCCCTGGGCATTAAATGAAATGTACCCAGGTTCGAGCATTTTGACTAGCTGGGACCGTTGACCCAAGGGCCGATCTCCCCCTATATTGCGGTGAATCGCGGAGGTCCTTGAAGTGGCTAAGAAAACCGAAAAAGTAAAACTCAGTAAAGACGGTGCTACGATTGATTTCGTAGCAAGCGAAAATTTGCCGGCCTCTTTAAAGAAATTCCGCCAGAGCCCTGAGATTGAGGGCTTCTATCGTTTTATTTTCGAAAACGATTTGCGCGTTGAAGGTCACGACGTTCTTCTTCGGATTATTAAACGCCGCAAAGCTGAGCGCGAAGAAGCAGCTCGCGAAGCTCGTCGCGCAAAAGGCAAATAATTCGTACGCTTAATTTCAGAAGTCCGGAAGGTCCGCATGTCGGACCTTTTCTTTTTCTAACCACCTTACTTTTGCCATTTCACTGCTAGCCTTTTTGCTTACTTGATCTCTCCGAAAGTTCGCTTCGGGAGGTTTTAATGTGTAATCAATCGCTTAATCGTAGGTTAAATCATCACGATCGACGGCTAAATGAGAGAGGCCAAGGCTTAATCGAATATTTGATTATCGTGGCACTTATGGCGGTTGCGACTATCGGTATCGTCCGCGTGCTCGGACAAACTGTTTCGGCAAAATTTGCGAGTGCAACTTATGCTCTGCAGGGCACTCGTAAAACTGTTCGTGCCGAGTCCGTCGATGACACTCTTCACAAGAAAAAAGATCTCGGCAACTTCATGAATGGCGCTGGTGATGGCGGCAATGACTGATTCCCGTGGGCAATCGTCAGTTGAATTTGCAATCACACTTGCAGTTCTAGTGACTCTCATCAGCGGACTTCTCTGCGGAGTTTACGTAGGCTTCGTGCAAGTTTGGGTCAAGCACTCGAGCTACGAGGCTGTTATTTGTCTCGCGCGAGGCGAAATGGAATCTCGATGCCGCGAGCAACTGGAAACAAGAGTAAACGAGATTCTTATCGGTCAGCCGCTTCAGAATGTGCAGCTCCTTCGCTTTAAGCGTCGCGCGCATGTGAGTTTTGAAGTTCGGATGTTTAATGAATGGAGAACGACCGAAAAGCGAACTTTGTCCTTACCACTTCGCGAGAGACGCTATGGTTCCGAGTAAACAAAAAAATGACCGGAAAAATGCCCGGAAAAATGAACGAGGAAATGTGACCCTAGCGTTACTTGGCCTCCTGCCATTGTGCCTAGCCGTAGTATTATCGGTGATTGCGGTTTTTTTCGTACTGCGAACCCATGGAGTGAACCTTCATGAATGTCGCACACGCCTTATGCGTACAGAAAGCGAACGGCTGTTAGTGATGCAGGATTTGGTCGGGCTAAATCCCGAGGCAAGAAAGCTTCGTAGTCAGGCAAAAGTCGCGATGAAAGCTGTCCGCGCGGCTCGATTGACTGGTAATCCAAAAGCAATCGCTGCAGCTGAAGCTGCGCGCGCTGTGGTGGTGGCATTGCAGTTAGCTTTGAGTGCTAAACAAAAGTCACTTTTAGTGAAAGCTAATATTGAAGCCAGAATTTCAATCTCTCGCTTAAAGCACGCGATTAAAAACGAGACGATGAAGGATCAACAACTATACAGCGCCAACCAAGCCGCCGTCATCGGAGATATCAGCGAGGAGCGTGAAGTCCTTGCCGTTGTTGCGAGTCCCAGCGAAAGCCTCACGCCGGATTACCAGCCGGCACAGGATTTTGAAAAGCGGGAACAGATTCGCGTGAGCTGGAAATTTTGGCCCGCAAGACTTTTGCCAGATTGGCTTCAGCCTGCAGGCGACTATCTACAAGAATTTTTTATCGAAGGTCAGTGTTCATCAACCGCAGAAAGAAAAGGGAACAATCAATGGCGCTCTCGTCTTGCCGCGGACAAGCCACTTTAGAATTAATTTTGGCTTCCATATTTGTACTAACGATGTTTGTGCTGTTTTCAAAATTCGCGAAATCAGCTGACGTGGCGCTTGCACGTTCGCGCTTTCCTTCAAAGGAGTTCACCTCGTGGAAAAACTAAAATCACGAATCACAGCTTTCCGAGAGTTACTACGCAGCCGTCCTGTTATGCTGTGGGCGCTCATCGCTGGGTTTACACTAGCGGCAGCTTGCTATCGCGAGAATTCTAAATCAACACCAGCGAACGTGATCGCCCCAGAAAACGAGTCGGTTGATACGTTCATTCCGGCCGGATTTGTTCTTGTCCCGATTGAAGTTGTTAATTACGAGTCCTTGGACTCGGTTCTCGGACGCTACGGTGTGGTTGACCTATTTGCTACCGATCCGGCAACCGGTGGTCGCTCAACACAAGTGGCAAGCCGCATTC
>JANOUF010000426.1:0-5322 GCA_031416685.1 Bdellovibrionales bacterium | reverse complement strand
GTGAAAAAGTGGGACCTCTTGCGGGAGCGTTGCACACAGCACGTTCGCGGAATGACCAAGTTGCAACGGACACACGATTATATCTTCGTGGCCAGATCGATATTTTGAGCGATGATCTTTATCATTTGCAGTGCTGGCTTCATGAAAAAGCTCAGCATAACCAAGAAGCGATGTTGCCTGGCCTTACGCACATGCAGCACGCGCAGCCGGTGAGCTTTGCGCATCACTTGCTCGCATATTTTTGGATGTTTCAGAGAGATCGCGAACGTCTTCAAGATCTGCGTAAACGGGTGAACGTTTTGCCTCTTGGTTCTGCAGCACTTGCAGGGACAAGTTTTCCGATCGACAGACGAATGGTCGCCAAGGAACTTGGCTTTGGCGCAGTCGCTGAAAACAGCTTAGATGCTGTCAGTGATAGAGACTTCGTAGTCGAATTTCTCGCGGATGCTTCACTAATCATGATGCATCTTTCGCGCTTCGCTGAGGAGCTTGTTGTGTGGAGTACTCCAGAGTTTAACTTCGTCGTCCTTGATGACGCAGTTACGACTGGTAGTAGCATCATGCCGCAAAAGAAGAATCCGGATGTTGCCGAGCTCATTCGGGGTCGAGTCGGTGCCGTATACGGTAATCTGATGGCGTCCCTTACAATGTTGAAAGCGCTGCCACTTGCGTACAACCGTGATTTGCAAGAAGACAAAACGCATTTGTTCTCGGCACTTGATACTGTGAGTTCGTGCGTAAGCATGATGTACCTGATGTTGAGCACAGCTGAGTTTCGCACAGACCAAATGCAAGCAAAGCTTGTCGGCGATTTTTCGAATGCAACTGATCTTGCCGATTATTTAGTGAGAAAGAATCTTCCATTCCGCGAAGCACACGAAGTGATTGGTCGAATGGTTTCGACTTGCATCAAAAAACGACGCTCGCTTGAGTCGTTAACGTTAGCAGAGCTAAAAGAGTTCAATGAACTCTTCGACGAAGGCGCACTCGCGATTCTTCCACACGCAGCCGTGATGGATGCTCGTACATCGGAGGGAGGAACGTCTCCTCAATCCGTGCAGGTCCAGCTTGGACGTGCGCAGCAAGTGCTTGATCTTCAAGTCGCTCAAATGAACTAACGGTTTTGACTAAAAGACTCGTTGTTTTAGTTTTCTAAAAGAGTCGGGATTTTGCTCCCATATCGCTCGCGCTTCCCTAAGACTTTCGTTTGTGGCACAGGGAAGCGCTATTATCCTCATCGCTATTCTAATTTCCGTCTCACTCTACGGGTGTGGCGAGAAACATCGTTCGTCGACGCCGGTTAAGGGCATCGAAACTCTCCACATTGAAGCGTTCAAAGAAGTTTGTGGAAAAACGGGCGGAGATTCGACAGTTCAGCTTTGCTATGTCGCGAGCAAAGATGGGGGACAAAAACGCTTTTTGTTGAGCCGCCCTATACATGGTTTAACTTTTGAGTGGGGAAAGCGACAAACTGTCCAAGTACGAGTGTACACCGATCAAAAACTTGAGGTCTCCAGAGTTCTCGAGCAAGCGCAAGAATCCTACGAGCAAGCGTTTGTATTAGAGATGCCAGCGCAAGCACTTCGAGAAATTGACGATTGCATCTTCGCAATCAGCAATGAGGTGAAGTTTGCCGTTGCTTCAAGCAGAGTTTGCAGACAGGCCCGCTCTCTCATTGCAAATGGTGGCCGTAAGTATTTTCAGTTCGGTTATACGGGTTCTTCGGCAATTCCCATTCGACTTGAATCAGTAGGTTCAGCCGAACAAGCACATAGCGAATAAGTCATACCCAGTTAACAGCCGCGCCAATATTCCCGAGTCACTTCCGTCTAAAATCGAAGCTACTCGAAAAAGGGGTACGAGCAATGGCAATGAATAAGGACACTCAACCAACGATTTCAAATCGACCTAAAGCTGGCGATGGAACTCAGCACGAAGAGCGCCGCTCAAATAGTGTTAATCAGATTCCGCAGGCAGAATTCATTAACGACCACAACCTGCGCTCGAAGACCAAAAAGAACGAAGAGGTCCCACTAGCGCCGGCAGAAATTTTTCCGTTTGGTGATCCAGGCTCTCAGAGCGACGGCTAAAGAGATTTATACTGGAAGGTCGGAACGATTCCTTATTATTTTTGATACAAGGCCAAACTCTTTCGCCTCTTCAGCTGAGAGCCACTTGTCGCGATCAAGTGCCTTCTGAATGACTTCGCGTTTTTGGCCAGTCTCATTCGTGTAGAGCTCGATAATGTGATTTTTTGTCTCGATCAAATCTTTAGCATGGATCTCAATGTCAGTTACAGTTCCACCGATGCCACCGACGGACGGTTGGTGAATCAAAACTTTTGCATTCGGAAATGCAAGTCTGCGGTCAGGTGGAACGGCGAGCGCAATGATGGAACCCATGCTCGCTGCGAGACCAGTCACGATCGTATACACAGGTGGTTTGATAAAACGGATCATGTCGAAAATCGCAAACCCAGAGTGAACTTCGCCGCCAGGACTGTTGATGAACATGAAGATCGGTTTTTTATCGTCGTGACGTTCGAGTGCGAGGAGTTTGCTGTTAACAGCGTGCGCGAGTTTCGAGTTCACGCCGTGGCTCACCAAAATAACTCGGGCTTCGAAGAGTTCTTTTTCCTCTTCACGACCAGTCATCTTCTCGAGTTTATCGTCTTTTTCTTTCTCAGCCATGTAGCCTTCTTTCCGAAAATGCCCGGCGACATTCGAGTCGCCTCTACCTCCCTAGAATGACAAAGCCCACTCGAGAAGCCTACTGATTTTTAGACTGGGCTTGCGACTAAAGCATATGCAAAGTGTGGCCGGTGAGTATCCAAATGAGAATGAGAGTACCTAGTGCAATGCGATAAATGCCGAAGGCTTTGAAGCCATGGCGGCCGAGGTAGGTGATGAACGCTTTGATCGTGATGTAGCCAACAACGAACGAGACAATATTACCAATGACGAGGCTAGAAATTTGTTCCGATTGAATGTTCGGAAGAATTTTTAGGAGCTTGAGTCCTCCCGCCGCTGTGAGAGTGGGAACAGCTAGGAGAAATGAAAATTCAGCCGCAGTTTTGCGGTCTAGTTTCATGAAGAGCCCGCCTAAGATCGTAGCGGCTGAGCGCGAAACGCCAGGCACAAAAGCAGCACACTGAAAGAGCCCAATCGCCACTGCGCGCTTGGTGTTAAGTCCGCTGATACTTGCGACTTGCTCCTCCTTAGCGAACAGATGATCAGTAAAAATTAAAACGATGCCGCCAACAATGAACGCGATCGCAACGACAATGACATTGCCTAAGAGTGCGTCGATGACGTCCTTAACAAGGATTCCGACGACTGCCGCTGGTAAAAAAGCGAGAGCGAGTTTCAAGTAAATGTCTCGACCTTGAACGAATCGTCTCCAGTAGAGCACAACGACAGAGAGAATCGCTCCGAACTGGACCATGACTGTGTAGTCTTTTACAAATGCGGCTTCGTTAATGCCGAGCAGCGACGACGCAACAATGATGTGGCCGGTACTTGAGATTGGCAGGTACTCAGTTAACCCCTCGACGATAGCTAAAATAACGGCCTGCCATAATTCCATTAAGTCTCTCCGCGGTGCGTGTGCCGTTAGTTTCGAAGTTGACGATAGAGTTGTCCACTGAAAATCTCTTTCTTTGTGCCTACAAAAGGATTTTTTCTATGGCAATCCGAACACTCTCGCACAACGAAATAGTGGATCAACTCAGCAAGCGTAAGCTTGATCATGCCAACGGTTATTTGGCTATGTACTCAAGTTGGGTGGGCGGGATCATCAAGAACACGGAACTGATGATGATTCCTGTCGATGACCATGTTGTTCATCGAGGTGACGGAATTTTTGAGGCAATTAAATTTGCCAACAAAAAAGTTTATTCGCTAGCGGCGCACTTGGATCGATTGTGGCGTTCATCTGAATTCGTATTCATGAATATGCCGTGCACGAAATCAGAAATGAAAGACATCATAGTTGAAACCGTTCGCGCATCCGGTGCGGATGACGGCTTAATCCGCTTGTATGTGACTCGTGGACCGGGAGGATTCACAACGAATCCTTATGAGTCGGTTGGCTCGCAACTCTACATCGTGGTCACGCGATTGAAGCCAATGCCGAAGGAAAAATACGAAAACGGCCTCACTGTAAAAACAAGCCGCATGAGCGTTAAAGAAGGCTTTTTTGCAAATGTGAAGAGCTGCAACTATCTGCAGAACGTACTCATGAAAAAAGAAGCGGTCGATTGGGGCGTCGATTTCACCGTCTCACTAGACGAAAACGGATACTTAGCTGAAGGCTCGACGGAAAATTTCTTCATTCTTTCTTCGAAGAACGAAATTTTGCTTCCAAAACTTGAGCGAATTCTCAGAGGCTGCACGATGCTACGATTGGCAGAGCTTGCTCAGCCAATGATTGCGAGCGGTAAAGTTGCAGGAATTCGCCATGCAGGTTTCACGCGAGAAGATGTTTTTGCTGCAAAAGAAGCTTTCATGGCTGGCACCACGATGGATGTCGTGCCAGTGACTCGCTTCGATGATCAATTTATCGGAAGCGGGAAACCCGGTCCGATTGCCGGGGATCTTCATCAAATGTTGTTGAGCGATATTCAAAGTGGTGAAGGGATGCTTACGCCGATTTAGTCGGAGGTACTCGTCGCACTTGATGTACTCAAATTTTCGTCAAGACTGATTTTCATAGTATCGATTTGCCAACCACCGACAGCTTCTTTCGGAATGGAAACTTGGAGTGGCAAAACCTGCATGCGATCTGAACTGCGCATAGTCATCATGCTGTTTGATTTAATAATATTCATCGTCTTGCCATCAACTTCGTAATTTCCGTACACTCCGTCGAGCTTGCGGCCAACCGCAAAGGCTTTAGCCGTAATTGTTACTTTAAGATCGTCGATATTACCGGCTTGAGGGTCACGCGTGATTCCGAGTGCGATCCGCACAGGAATTTCAGTGGTAAATCCTGCGACACTTCTACAAGTCATGAGTCCCTTACCTAAAAGCTCCGGATGCTTCAGATTCCGATATCTAGAATTTGCTACGGAAAATCCATTGAGATCGCAACTCCAATTTCCCATTCGAGCTGAATGTTGCGCAAAACAAAGAAGGGGCCAAAAAAGAATTAGCAGCGTTTTCATTACGCCTCCAGAGTGTGTCACTTTATCATCAGTGATTTACGTTAGCTGTTAAGGAAGCTTGCTGATTTGGCCACGAATGAAGCGTGTGCTGACCGTGCCTGGGGCGCTCGACTATTTTCAAGAGTGGTGAACGAGAGTAAAAAGTCTGAACCAATTCT
>JANOUF010000425.1:0-4115 GCA_031416685.1 Bdellovibrionales bacterium | reverse complement strand
TCAGCATCACGGAACACAATTTGCGCCTCTTTGGATTGACGCGAAATACGTCGAATTTTTATCTCGCGAATGATGTCGGTAATATTTGTATTGGTGCACATCCGAGTGATCATCGAACAAACTAAGCGAAGTCGTTCTTTTTTAATAGGTGCAACTTTTAGCAAAGTTTGCGAAAGGCTTACGCGTACCGGGGAACTCGTTTCAAGATCATACGCGAGTGCTTCGAGTCGCGTAATCCGTTTATTGATTGTTTTCTCCATTGAGCTGCTATTGCGTTCGAGCGCCTCGAGGATTTCGGCAAGCGAATACATAGATTCCTCAACAGAAGCCTTTAGCTGCTCTTCAAGTATAATGACCTGCTCTTTGGAGTCTTTATCCCTTGCATATTCAATGTACCGGCTCGTGTAGTAGCCTTCGTACTTAGTCAGGACCGTTTCCACTGCTCGATGGAATTTCAGAGTCGTCTGTACAACACGTTGGCTTGTTGCTTGATTCAGATTTCCAAATTCCTGCACCTGCGGGATGAAGACGTCATGAATTTGTGTACGAAGCGAGGTTCGGAAGGCTTTTAAACGTGATAAATAATCCGTTGCTTGGGACTCGGGATGAGTTTCCTGCTGAACTCTTCTGTTTTCATTGTATTCCGCAGCCAACCGCTCTTCGAGCTGAGCAACCCATTTCGGATCTTGGCTACGGTCGACTTCTCGAACCGGTAAACCCTGACGCTCGCGAGATAGGCGGTCTCTTCTTTGGCGAAGAGCCTCTTTCCAAATTCCTCGAGCAGATAAAAACTTAGTTAAAGCTTCTGGGCGGCGTAGGACTGGCACAAATGGATCACGCCAGAAACGGCTATAATCCGTAAACGCCAGCCTATCGACGGTCGGCAGAATGCGAATAATTGGGAGTGTGCGCTCCGCAACGGTCATTAGCTGTTTTGACTGCGCTTTGAAGTCTGAAATCTTAGCCGCTGAAATCGACCGTTGCTCCGAGCGAGCATTCAAAATCGTTTCGTTAAGCTGCTCTGCGCGTAAAAGAAGTTGGTCGACTTGTTGTCTTTCGATCGCACTTAAAACAGTACGCCCACTGGCTTCACGCTGGCGTTCGAGATGCTGAATCTCGACTAATTTTCGGCCGAAGTGAGTCACGGCATTGCGAATGAACATGGCTTCGAAAACTCCGGGCTTGGCTTGCGGACTTTCTGCGAACATTCTGTTTTCTTTGAGCTCTTGAAGCTTACGCTCTACATTGCGCTCCATCTCTTCGATGCTTTCGCCGACTTTGAATCGCTCAGCCCAGTCTACGTACCAATCCGAGAGATAAAAATCCGCTTGGACTCTGGCAAATTCGATGAGATTTTTGTAACCGAATTTTGAATGATAATACTGCACGAGCGGCACTATTACGGGGATACCGTATTTTATTAACAATCGATTGAACTGAGTTCCAATGCGTTGGCCCGGGTCCGCGAATAACATCGGAACGCCTGCATCACGAGCCTGCTCATATGTTTCCCAATTGGAGCCCTTTTGCATGAGCCGCATTTGCTCTACCGGCTTGCCCTGCAAAAAAAGATCGACCATATCAATATAATCTGCGCGCGGCATTCCGAGCTGAGAATTCAATCCTTTATTATGTCGATCAAACTGCTCAGAAGAATTTTGCTGATGGTCGTGGCGCCATTTCCAATACCAGCGAACATGGTTGAGCGCGGTCCATGCTGTCGCAATTGATTCTTTTCTCATCATGAGATCGGCTAGTCGTCGGCGTGCTTCTTCAGGATTTCCGACTTCGGATCGACGAGGTCCCGGAATACCTGCAAACAAATGAATCGTATCGTGAGTCAGGTAGTGCATTTTACCGATACGTGACGCTTCTGTGCTACCCATCAGGGCCGCAGGTTCTGCCAAAAGAATATCGACAAACGGTGCATAGAGATCGAAAGCGGAATCGCGATTTGCGTTTACGCCTAAGCCCATCGCGATACCGTTGTAACTCATGAAGTTTACGAGGTGGCTCACCTCTTTGTTTACTTCTCTCGAACCTTTAGAATTGATGTAGCTCAACTCAGGCAGTTGTTCGAATTGGATTTCTCCACCGAGGACCTTTGCTGGATTGAAGAAAGACATGCCGCGAACATCAATGACGTCCGATATCTGATTTTGGGCCTGAACTTGTGTACTGGCCTCGGTTGAGGCGGAACAAATTGCGCTAACGCCTGTCAAAAGATTGAACAGGATCAGCACTATAAATGATTTAAAAGCGAACTGAGTTTTCAACATATTGGCCTCGCTACCTGATTAGTAGACTATCCAAGGTACGTACCAACTCGTCGTAAAAGCGATGCTTACATAGTGCTTATAGCTGCACCAGCATCAATTCCAAACCACCGGCTTATCAAATACACTCGTCCGGCAATAACGCTCCAACATACCGTAGCCATCGCCACCTGCCTGCATCCGACGAACTTCCGAGAGCAAAAGGTTTGCCTCGCTCACCGTATCGAACACATTTTCGTCACGAAGTATGGTTTTAGTCTTATCTAAATGTTCGTCCATAAGGTCTTCTGCTTGGCGAACAACTTCTTTTGCTTGCGCTTTATACTTGGCAGCAGATCTTAAAATACGCATTTCGCAAAAAGACCACCGAGGCGCAAACTTCGGCTTTTGTGATGCCGAAGCAACCATCGACGTCATCAAAACTAGAAGCATCAACAAACGAACCATGGAAAACTCCTTCAATGGGGCAATGCCCTGTCAGGAACTAGTTCAAGCTAAGTGCCTGAGCCGGCGGCGATATATAGGATACGAGGACGGTAAACCTAGTAAACCTTTCCCGTTCGTCAGGCCGCTAACAGCTGATGACGTAAATCGCCTTAGGTGTTGTTTTGTTTAGGGAATCGTTCTTAAAATTAGCTTCAGCTGAATAGGAGATAAACAACTTTGATGCTACGGCGCTGTCTCTATCAAGTTATACGCCTCTACTGGCGAATCTTTCGGCCAACGACACTTGGCTCACGAGCGCTTGTCGTTCGTGAGAATTTAATTCTTCTCATTCGCCACACGTACATCGACGGCTGGTACCTTCCTGGTGGTGGAGTCAACGCCAAAGAGAGTTTTCAAACTGCAATTGTTCGTGAGCTGATTGAAGAGTGCGGCTTGCTCGCACGTGACGTAAAACTTTTTGGCCTCTACTACACAAATCGCCAAGGGAAATCGGATCACGTGGCGGTCTATCTCGTGAATGACTTCGAACAAACAGCATCCCCGTCGGATCCTGAAATCGCAGAAATCAAATGGTTTCCGTTGAAGGAACTTCCAAAAGAAACGACGCCTGCTTCGAGGCGCCGTATTCAAGAATATTTATCGAATTCTATTTCATCACCCGAGTGGTAACTGAGCACATTCACTGTGCCCTACACACCTATGAGCGGATTAGGTTCTGAGTCCAACGTGAGATCGCGGCAAGCACAGACTCTTGTGCGTTTTGGAATTGCACACCGTACTGTTGCTCTTTATCACTCCACACGATCTTACCTTCGACGTTGATAACATCTTTTCCATCTGGGCTAGCGATCTGCATGGTGACGATACCACCGTGCTCGAGCATCGCTTGCGTATTGATCTGTGCACCACCCATTGAGATCGTGCTGATCTGACCCGTGAGTTCACGGCCACCGACTTTAACTCGAACGCTTGAGTCAATTTGGTAACGAGTGTGAGCCCGTTTATTTTTCGGATCACGATTACGTAAGTAGATATTGAGCATGATCGGTGCGATCAAAATTAAAAGCAGTCCGAAGAATGCAGTTGTACGCATTGGATTTGCGCCGCCTGGGCCGCCACCTTTACGTGCGTCCCAAACCATCTTCGCAACTGTTCCGCAGCCCGCAGCTTTCGTGGTCTTTGTCGACGCTGGAGCACGCGATGAATTTACAGAGCTATCGTACGCAGGCATGTAATTATCGACCGGCGTCGCTTTAGCTGCCATTACCGCATCATATGCGTTTAAGCGATTACCCGTTGTCGTCTTCGTCGCAAGTGACGCAATCGAATCTCCGTTAGTAAGCAGAAGATTACGAACTTGATAACCGTTCATCGTCGACTTTTCATAGATCA
>JANOUF010000424.1:0-6797 GCA_031416685.1 Bdellovibrionales bacterium | reverse complement strand
GTCCTAGTTGACGAAGAGTACGACGTTCCGGTTGAGAGAACTGAAACGAAAGTGAACGACGTTGTTCACCGCCAAATCGAAGTGAACATTGCAAATCCACGTTTGCAGTCATTCGAAAAGGAACAAATTCGCATCACGGTTGGTAAGGAACAGAACGAAGTTAGAATCGAATCGGATTTGACTATCTATGACAAAACGATGTCACACGAAGGTGCAACGACTCGCATCCAACTTTCTGGTAATGATCGTGTCAGAATTGGTCTTCCAGGCGAAGCTTACCGGGGTGTTCCGAAGTTGTTAAAGGCTGGGCCAGAGAAGGCACAGTTCTCGTTCAACGTGGATCCAAAGTATGTTCCACAAGCGAATAACGAAAACGATCAGTTGGTTGTTCGTTTCCAGGTGCTGACTTGTAAAGTGGGTTGGACTGGTACATGCGGACTTCTCCAGAAATGGGTAGAAGGACCAGTTCAGTACTCAAAAGTCGTGAGCGGTAACCCAACGATTGGTGTGAACGTAAACAACGGCTATAAGGCAAAAATAAAGTTCGCAATCGCGCGTCGTAACTCGCCTTGGTACAACGACAGCTTCCTTAAAGAACAGGAAACTGACGATTTGCGAATGAAGTAAGACTTAAGGCTTAAGTCGAGTGATAATGGGGAAGGCGTAAGTGCCTTCCCTTTTTTCGTTTCAATACCTAGAATAGTGGAATAACTGCCGAAGCTGATTAGGGATTCTTCAACAATGACGAATAAGAAGTTCGACAGCGATGACGACAACGGTGAGAGCACGAACGCTGACGAGAAAACCAGTGTCGTTGCCGGTGATACGTTTCGCTTCAAAATGGACAAAGCAGCGCAAGCGCCACCTTGCCTCGTGATGCTTGAAGGCCCTGCGGGCTACGTCGGTAAACAGTGGCAAATCGTTGGAGATATCATCATCGGTCGTTCGATGACGTCGCAAGTTTTTGTCGATGATAAGAGTGTAAGCAAATCGCACGCGAAACTGAGCGCGGTTGGCGCAGAAGTCAGCCTCATCGATCTTGAAAGCACGAATCTCACAGTAGTCAACGACGATGCGGTTCCGCCGCTCGTGCCGGTGAAGCTCAACAATAACGATCAAATTAAAATCGGTAACGTGCTCTTTAAATTTCTGGAGCGCGGAAGCATCGAAGCCAACGCGATCGAGCAGTTACAAAACAAAGCAGAGAAAGATCCGCTCACAGGCATTTTCAATAAAGGTGCTCTAGCGATTAAAGGTATCGAAGCTTTCAAACGTGCAAAGCTCTTGAAAGTTCCGCTCTCAATTGCGGTTTTTGATATCGATCACTTCAAAAAAATTAACGATACTTATGGTCACTCAGCTGGTGACTATGTCCTCAAAGAACTTTCGACTGTTGTTCAAAACAAGCTCGTTCGTCTTGATGACGTCGTCGCTCGCTACGGTGGCGAAGAGTTCGTTTGTCTTCTATTCGGAAGTAACCTTCAGCAAGGACTTGAAGTCGGTGAGCGCTTACGCGCTACCATCGAGGCTCATCAGTTCATGTGGGATGGAAACACTCTTCCAATCACCATCTCGGTCGGAGTGGCTACAAAAGAACCGCAGATGACGAGCTGGGAAGAGCTCTTCGACAGAGCGGACTCCGCACTCTACGCATCTAAAAACGGCGGGCGTAACCGCGTTTCTACTTTGTAATCAAACAACCGCTGACCGCAAAATTTTTCCTAATGACACACGCTGATCGATTGTCGTGTCGTCCACACCGCAAGCCTTCATAACAGTTTTCGCAACTGCACCGAGTGTCTCAGTTGTTGGTACATCTGGACTCGTCGCTGATCCGGTTACAGAGTTGATTCCTGTTGAATAGCCTTGCGTACCACTAATCTTCACCGAACCTGTTACTCCCGGTTTCACATTCGGACCAAACATAACAGCGACGTTGTGCGCACCCCAATGACCTCTGCCGCCTGCCGCGTTTGCGATCGGGCTGCGACCGAACACGTTTTGTAAGCAAAACGTTGTCTGGTTTGCGAGGCCCATGGAATTCAAGCGGTCCCATAAAAACGCAAGCACGTCGCAAGACGCGATTGTGTCGGCTTCTTCTGTTCCACTGGCAGAATGGTTGTCCCGTCCAAATGGTAAAGAAACAACTATCGACGGTGACACTTTCGCCGCGATCAATGCGCAGGCAGCAATTATTTGATCTTTTTCACGACTCACACCCAGTCCGCTCAGCGTGGTTTGAAACTCGCCAGCAAGATTGCGAGCTTGCTGCGCTGAAATTACATGATCATCCATAAATTTTCTTTGTGCCGTCGTTCCATTGGTGCGGACATCACGATAAAGCGAATCGAGTGCCTGATCGCGAAACTGACGGAGACTTGTAGTCGTTGCAGTTACTGAAGTTGGAAAAATTTGAGTGATCGATCGGGGAGCAAGCAGTGGCTGAGGAATGGAGTTCGCGGTTAAATTTGAGCCTATGCTTGCAACTAAAGCTGGCGAATCTGAAAGTGTGCCGAGCGTGCTTTTAGTTATTTGTCCAATTGCCGAAGGCAACATCTCAGCGCCGTTTCCAGAAGAAGATTTGATGGCTCCATGAGCTTTCATAACGTTCTCACCTTCAGCATGAGAATTCGTTCTAGAATCATGGTGAAGGAATTGAAGTCGCGCTCTCAATGCTGCGGGAAGATTTGCCCAAGGAGCGCCACCTTGAACGGTTGTTGTTCCGAGAGAAAAACTCACTGGCGTGTTCAGGCTTCCTGGATGCGTGATCCCAGGAATATATGAGCCAGGTACGTTGGCATTCACTGGGCAGCCCTCAGAAAACGTACTGTAGATCAGATAAGTCGCAGGTCCTGCGGCCATCGCACGACTAGCAAGAAACGATGGTGGCAAGCCCAACAAGAACGAACGAAATCCGAGTGTGCCAGCTAAAGCCAAACTGTTTTTCAAAAATTCACGTCGTGAATAGTCTTTCTTGTTCTGACTCATAAACCAACCCCAGTTAATTCAGGTGACGTACATGCGAACACAAACGCTTGCTGCATCGCCGCGGTGTTTGTGAGTGCCGCAGATTTTCCGTAGTCATACACGCTCTTCACAGCTGAAACGGCCATCGAGTGGCGAGGATGACTTGTCGAAAGCCCCATCATGTAAGTAACGATGTCCGTAATAGATTGGCTCACTTCCACAGTTGTTGCTGCAGGGAAACCTCGAGTACCACCAGCAACATCTTTAGCAGCTTCCTCACATGCGACTTCCATTGCAGCAAACGTGAAAGGCGTGAGCGACGGAGACTGCGAAATATCGACCATACCTCGCGCAACTTCGTCTTTAGGTAGAGCGGAGTATGCAGCGACCGAGCGGGAAGCTGCAGTGCCCGAACAAATACTGACAGGTGTGTAGACGAAACCTCTTACGCCAGCATATTGCAAATAACGACGTTTCACCGCATGACAGAAATGGTTGCTACGAGCGGCGCTAATGAACGGTGCGCTTCCGTTACTGCCTGTGTATTCGCCGGATACCAACGAAGACGCAAAGAGTTCGCGAACAAGAGTCTTGAAGTTGTAGTTCGAATTTTTAAATGAAGCTGCAACAGCCTGAAACCTTGCATCGTTTTTATCGCACGGACCTGAGTTCGCATACGTGCAAACTTTTTGAGTCCATGCTTCCGCAAAGAGCGGATGGCTGGCAAGAGTTTGCGCTAAGTCTTCCACGCTCGTAAGTGGTTTGCTGACGCCAGCGAACGCAAAGTACGGTCCTTTCGGCGCGCCAGAAAGGAGCGACGACGAACCCGACGATAGTGAGTTCGTATCTTTGTTGTCGCGATACGACCAACGATAATTAAATCGGAATGTATCGCGCATCGGGTCCATCATACGGTGACACTGAAAGCACGAAGAAGTTGTTGGTGCGTGAACAGGATCCAAAGCCGAAAGGGTACCGTGCGGAGTTGAATCGGCAGGACTAAATGAAGCTCCGATGGCTCCGATGAGTGTTTGATTCGTAGTTACACGGAAATCGTTATCCATATTCGTGAGCCAACGCATTTGGAACGAAAGTGTATTGAAGAATCCAACACGAGGTAAAGAGAGCGGGTAATTGGCGCCATCCGGAACTGCGCGAATTCCAGTCAGATTCGTCCAAAGCATATTGGATTGGTTGTTCGCAGCTTGGGTGATGTTTACAAAGCGCCAATCGTTGTAATCGCCTGGCTGCAATTTAATTGTCGAGCCGGAGTAGTCTAAGAAATTCAAGACTTGGCGTGCGCCAGGATTGTTAACACGGAACGCGCCACCTGCACCATTGTCCGCATAGCTCAGTGAAACCAGCATTGCAGTCGTTACGGCATGTCGGCGAGTCGTAATCACTTCATTGAATGGTCGATTGCGATTGACGATGTCTAATGCTGTTCGTGGAAACGAATCTTCAAGGTTCGCTTTCCAAGTTTTATAATCTGGTCGATCAGTTTGACCGTCAGCACTTCCGAACAACTCGGTCGCTTCGTGAGTGAAACCATCTTGATGGAAACTCATACGGAAGAAATCCAATAATTTATTTTGAGACGCAGGTGTCGTTAACCATTGATCGATCAGCGTTTTAAACGCCGTGGAATTCAATTGACCACTCGAAATGACTGACGAAATTTCACTTGAAGTAACAGCCTCGCCAGTTAAGACCATTTTTGCTTTTGCGATACCACTGTATGCCGACATCGAGTTCGATCCCGATGGAGGTGGTGTCGGTGCAGCTATAGACAAAATGTAGTTGCGCACGACATCTGCTTCCGCTTGTGTCATCGTATCAGCCGGCAGGCTTGGGCCAGTGAACGGCATGTTATTCGATGATGATGTGCCAGCAAGACGAAGACGCGTGTAAACAGTCGAGTTCGATGGATTACCAGCCGTCATTAGTTTCGGTAAGTGATTGAGCCAAGCGGCTTCAGTTGTGAGTGTTGCGAAGTTCACGATACCAGGGAACGGCGATCCTGCATTTCCGTGGCATGTATTACAGTTTTTCTGCATCACTGTCTGGAAGCCGGCAAAACCCGTCGGAATCGGCGTTGCCACCGGTGTTGGTGTCGGCGTTGGAGCTGGCATTACTGAACAGCTTGAGTACTGCGCGCTGCCACTCAATATGCCATCGGTGCAAGTGCGCGTTTGCGGAATACATTGCGTACCAAACGCAACCATCTGGCTCGGGTATGCTTGCACACTCATAGTGTGCAAAACGACTTGGCCGTTAAATGTGCAGTTCGCATTCGATACAGGTGTCGGAGTTGCTGTCGGAACTGGAGTTGCAGTAGGAACTGGAGTCGCAGTAGGAACTGGAGTAGGCGCATTCAAAACTTGCTCGATCAACCGAAGTTCAGTTGAACCGAGCGCATCTAACGAGGCCAAGTCCATTTGCGGAATAAATTGGATCGCGTTAAAAATATCTAGCGCTGGCTTGTTCCGCTTCGATGAGATTGAAGCGATGCCGTGACAGCTTGAGCAGTTTGTTTGATACAGATCGCTGGCGTGCGAAGAAAGCGAACTAAATGCATAAACTGTTTTTGCGAAATTGATGTTACCGAGGTTGAATCCATTTTCGAATACGTTCACACCAACTGAAACGCTACCTTCCATCGTGCAGTATACCGAACGTAAATTTGGCGATGTACCTGGGCCCAAGCTGCATGCACCTACTGGCGTTGAGTTTACTCTCCAGGTGTATACTGAAGTTTGCGAACCACCTGTGACTTCCAGCTGATAAGACTTACCTAGGAGCAAACTATCAGTATCGCTTAGAGCGATCGATGTTTGCGGATCAAGAAAATCTTTACCCTTCAAAGAAATAAGGCCATTCCCGCCAAGGGTTGGATTCGCTTTGCTAGAAAGATCGATCGACTTGAATCCTGGTGCGCAATTTTGGTAACTGACAAGAGTGATAGCTGACATGACAGCGACGACGGAAAGATGCGCGTATTTTTTGAGTCCCATGATTTTCCCCCGTACTTCAATTATTTTACGGAGGCATAGATGCGAGAACACCAGACATTTTGGCGCGAAAATTTCCTTGAGTTTTGCACGACTTAGGCGAGTTCTCATAGTGAGATTCGCCCATGTGTACCTGAATGGAATGTGATTGTTGCAGTCGTTCGTAGCACGACTTCCTATCGGTCATGCGAGAGCGATGTTTGAGAAACAAGATCAATTTATCTTAGGGCTATATCATTTTGAGATTCGATGCAGAAAAACTCTTCGGGCAGATACCCACTTTGTGTTCCGTCGTAATTCCAAAACTGAATATCCCAGCCATCTACGGTGCGGACTAAAAAGCCTTCATATAAAAACTCGAGTGGACTTGGAACTTTGATTCCGCGTTCACTCAACTCCGAAACATGATCACTCCGCCAATCACTAAATGAGTACGCAATCTCAGCGCGACCGCCCTCAAGGGCAATCTCATAAGCCCAATCAACCCCAGCATCCTCACCCTCACAATGAAGGTTCGAACCAACCGCAAGACTAGGCAAACAACAAAAGAAAAGAACTAGCAAGATTTGCATTGGGGCTCCAATTGTCGTGGCTTTGAGAGTGCGAAGTACTTTTGAGGTAGTCGTTCGATCCTAGTTCGGGCAATTTTCCGGAGTACCCTCCGCTAAAATTGAACGTCTGTTCGACGGATCGAATGATTACCTCAAAAGTACTTCGCACTTTCAAAGACGGGGCAATGTATCAGCCTCTTTTTGCCCCACGCACGCGGCCATTGTCAGCTCCCGAAGAGTGCATATTGCACCGTCAGTCGTGAAGTTC
>JANOUF010000423.1:0-13102 GCA_031416685.1 Bdellovibrionales bacterium | reverse complement strand
CGACTTTTTCGCTTTTTCCTGGCCGATAACGTAGTCATCAAGGAATGTCTTGATGTCGACTGGCTTAGGAACTTTTAGCTGTGCTTTCGTGTTCTCTTCGCGCTCACGTTCTTCGGCGATGATATCGTTACAAAGCTCGATACACTCGTCGCAGATGTAAACTCCGGGACCGGCGATCAATTTTTTCACTTCATTTTGGCTCTTGCCGCAGAAGCTACATCTTAAGAGACCTGAGCCACTTTCTTTTTTCATTTCGTATTTCCTTCAGCTGAGTTCCCTTTACGGAACTTCACGACGTGGTCCACAAGCCCAAATTCTCTTGCTGCTTCTGCATCAAGGAAAAAATCTCTCTCCAACAATTCCGTCAACTTATTGAAGTCCTTGCCAGTATGGTTCGAGTAGATCTGCGTTAGCTTCTTCTTGGTATCAAGCATTTCTCGCGCATGAATTTCTATGTCGCTCGCTTGGCCCGAGATCCCACCGCCCATAATGTGCGGCTGGTGGAGCATCACTCGAGAGTGAGGAAGAATATGACGCTTGCCCTTTGTACCCGCGCAAAGAAGAAGCGATCCCATGCTTGCCGCGAGGCCCGTGCAAATCGTCGCTACGTCACACTTAACAAATTGCATCATATCATAGATTCCCAAGCCTGCAGTAACGCTGCCGCCTGGTGAGTTAATGTAAACCTGAATATCTTTATCTGGGTTGTCAGCTTCGAGGAATAAGAGCTGAGCGATCACGATATTTGCGACGTCATCGGTGACCGGCGTACCGAGCATGATGATTCGGTCTTTCAGTAGGCGCGAATAAATATCGTAGCTGCGTTCACCGCGGGCAGTTTGCTCTACAACGATTGGTACTAGCACTGATGATCTCCTCTACTCGGCTCACGCAAATTCTTGAGTGAACTTCATTCTTTACAACCTGTGTACGAATCCTAGGTTGACAAGACCTTGTCGGTAATTTGAAAGCCGACATAAAGCCCTGAAATCGCTTCCCAATATAATTTTAGCCGTGCTACTCGTAAGGTCCTTAAGATTCATACAAGTTGAGACAGTAATGCCTTGCGATAGTTAGGGCCTACTCGACCAATTAACTGGCGATGAATAAGACGAAAAATTAACGGAGCCTCAGAATGAAATTTGAAATCCAGAAGTCAAAACTCGACAACGTTGGCGCAGAAACACTTGTAGTGTTTGTGAGTAAGAAGTCGGAAAAAAAAGATAAAAAGAACGGCAAAAACGGCGGACGAACGGCCGTAATCGAAGGTCTTAGCAGAGCGTTAACACCAAAACTTGAGACAGCCGCGGACGAAGGCGTCCTAACTGGGGCAAACGCCGAATCTGTCTTCTTCCGAGATTCCGGTGTTGCAGGTGCTCGTCACATTCTGGCCGTTGGTCTAGGTGATGCGAAGGCTCTTGATCATGAAGTTCTTCGTCAAGCAGCAGCAACTGCACTTGGCGCACTGAAGGCGCAAAAGGTTCGCTCGGTCGCTGTGGCTCTCGATACCCTTCCTCACAATGACTTAACTGCCGACGTGATGACACAGGCTCTGACCGAGGGTTTCTTACTTGCGAACTATTCGTTCCAAGACTTCAAAGAAAAGAAAAGCGATAGCAAAGAAGGTGTTGAGCGAGTTGCTCTCATTACTGCGACGAAGTCGAAAACTTACGAGCAAGGTGTTGAGCGCGGAATGATCATCGCAGAGAGCGTGAATTTCGTTCGCCGTCTTGGCGATCGTCCCGGCAACAAGATGACGCCGACGATGTTAGCCGAAGAAGCTGTGCGCGTAGCAAAAGGCACAAAGCTTGATGTCGACGTTTGGGATTCAAAGCAAATCAAAGCTGAAAAAATGGGTTCGTTCTTAAGCGTTTCCCTCGGAAGTTCTGAAGAACCGCGTTTCATCGCGATGAAGTACAACGGTGCCGGCAAATCAAAAAAACCGATTTGCTTCGTTGGTAAAGGTCTCACTTTCGATTCTGGCGGTATCAGCATTAAGCCATCTGCTGGTATGGAAGAAATGAAATACGACATGTGCGGAGGAGCCGCTGTCATCGGTGCGATGCTTGCGATTGCACGCTTGAAATTAAAAGTGAATGCGATCGCGTTTGTTCCTGCGACTGAAAATATGCCGGGCCCTTCTGCAGTTAAGCCAGGCGATATCGTTACGGCTCGTAACGGAAAAACAATCGAAGTCAATAATACGGATGCGGAAGGTCGTTTGATTTTGGCTGATGCTCTTGTGTGGGCGTCAGAACAAGATCCTCAGTGGATCGTCGACGCTGCAACTCTCACGGGGGCAATGGGTATTGCACTCGGAAATTTGCACACAGGCTATTACTGCAGAAACGATAAATTCGTTCAGAAAATTGCTGCTGCGTCTGAAGCAAGTGGCGAATGGACATGGCGTTTACCGCTCGTTGATTTCCACGTAAAGGATATGCGCGGAACTTACGCCGATCTTTCAAACACTGGAGCTAAAGGCCGCGAAGCTGGTTCTGCAACAGCGACTGCGTTTCTTGAACAGTTCGTTGGAAAAGATATTCCGTGGGCTCACTTCGATATCGCTGGAACTGCATGGCACACCGGAGATCGTCTCCCTTACTGCCCGCGCAAAGGTGCAAGTGGTGTTATGGTCCGCACGTTTGTGCAACTCGCGATGGACGCGGAATAGATCAGGCACACAAGGCAGACCGGCAGTCTGGGCAATCAGGCAAACCGTTACTGATAACAATTTCGGTGTCGGTTGCCTGGCACCGACTGCCCGAATGCCATGACTGCCGCGTGTGCCCGCCTGCCCAATCCTGAAGCCTGATTTCCTGAAATTCTCAAATTAAAATAGAGAAGCAGTTGCTTTCAATTACCGACGTATTTTATACCTTCGTTCACGTAATGCTTGTAATTTTTGAAAGCTAGAGCTAGTTTTCCTTTCGATGGCAAAACGCAAAGTTCAACTATCAATGCTTGGAAAACATTCGTCGGCTTACGGCGGAGAATTACTTAAGACCCGCAAGGGGCGCGCATCGGGCAGACCTATAACGACGAAATCAACAATGCATTTGGTCCTGCGCTCAAGCAAAGCTAAAGGGAAAATGTCATTTCGACATTTTAGAAAAGACATTACTCAAATTTTGCAAAAGTTCTCACTTAAGCACGGCGTGAAGGTTGTTACCTTTGCCAATGTTGGAAATCATTTACATTTACAGATTAAATTAACGAATCGCTTCACTTATAAGCCATTTATTCGCGCTGTGACCTCAGCTATCGCCATGAGAGTTACGGGTCGAAACAGGTGGACAGCTACCCGTTTGAACGCAAGTGCAACCAAGAAGGAAAAGTTCTGGGATCTTCGCCCTTTTTCACGAGTCATTGAAAGCTTCAAAGCGTATCTGAATTTAAGAGATTATATTTCTATCAACCAACTCGAAGGCTTCGGTTACACGAAAAAAGACGCTAGATGGGAAGTGAACCTTGAGAAGGATAGAAGACTAAGGTTTTCCGGGTAAATGCCTCGAGCCGGAACACGCTTACGTTACTCTTGCGTGATCTCGCCTAAATAAAAACCCACATCTAAGAAAGATGTGGGCAATTGAAAGAACGAAACCTTTTATTTAATTTTTTTAGAGTGTGCGGCGGAACGCGACAGTCATTGTCGTGAGCTTGTTGTTGCTATCGCTCGCAACGTTTTCTGTATCAACCGCAAGGCGAATATCCGTGTCAGCAACTGGAGTGTACTTTGAGTAAATTCCGCCTTGGTAGCCAGTTCGTAGACCTGCCGTTTGGTTCAAACCTGCTTTTGCGCCGAGCATGAACTTCGTAGCTGCAGGAATTTCATAAAACGCAGTTTGCCGAGCAACAGCCTTTACGTCTTTTAAGTATTGCTCGACTCCAATCTCGCCACCCCAAGCGGCTCCCCGCGATGTTTGCTCGTAACCAATGAACGGAACAGCTTGATACTGATCAAATGTGTCTCCGTTTGGAACCGAAGTTACATAAGTAGCAAGGCGTGCGCCGAAGAGAAGATTTCCCTGGGCGAGTGGAGCGATTTTTGTGAGTCCTAAACCGAATTTTTGAAACGAAACATTGCCGCCGGTGCTCGCGCCCATTCCGGCATTGTCTGACATCATGTTGATTGATTGGTTTTGTACATTGAGTCCAAGATAAAGGTTGTTTGAGATGCTGCGATCAATCGTAATCCCAATCGACGTACCCTTAACGTCGGTAGCGTTCGTCATTGGGTTGTTGTTGCTGTCATACCAGCCAGTTGTGCTGATAGTCGTGCCATCCATCTGTCCGAAAGAAAGTTGCGCAGCAGTCTGCCCACGAGCTGGCAAAAAGAAATATTCCGAAAGTGTCGCCGGCAACATCGGCTGAATGACAGCTGGAGTTGGCGCTTCTGCGCGAATTACGCTGTCGATTTCGCCGATCGACATTGCAGTCGTCTCAGCAAAAGCATTAATAGACAAAAACAGTGATGCGAAGATCATCAATGATCTCATGAGTGGCCCCCTTATTAGTTTTCTTGTACGAGACAAGTTTAGGAATGCCGGAAACATAGAGGCAATATGAGAACCGTCCGTGTCGCGGAACTAGACCTTAGTCCCACCAAACGGTGCGCCGCCCACTTTGGTTAGAACTTGATGGTGAAGGGGTCGTCGACGATGGAGGCGATCTCGGTTTTTGAGATCGAGACTTCGCGACCGGGGCTGAGATCACTGTAGAGACGAACGCTGACGAGCGTCCACTCACGTGGCCAAACCGATGTCATGTGATCAAACTTGAAGTGAACTTGCGCCATATCTTGATAAGTTGCTTCGATCGTACGAGCTGGCTCACGATTTTCTGTCATCAAACGAACGTGCGGAATCCAAATCGTCTCGATGCGATTGATATCTGATGAAACTTGGCAAGGTGCTTCGACTGTCATCACTGGCTTTTCGCCAAATTCAAACACGCCTTCACCTTCAAACTGAAGAGAAACACGATTGTAAAACTCGCACGCTAACTGACCGCGACCGCCTTCGCCTTTTGTAACGAAGTGACCGAGTTCGATTCCAACTTGTGATTGGTGGGCGACAACTTGAGCGCCAGTAATCAAGCGCTTCAACGAGCGAATTTTGAGAGGCTCGCCTTCAAACTGCGAGTAATCAAACGCGTTGCGAATCGCAGCGGGATTACGAACATTTTCGAGATACTTTGAGTTTGAAACGAAGATCTTTCCATTCCACGCAACGCCTGCAGCCACAGTTCCTAAACAAACTGCGACTGCGAAAACAAAAATGCCGCTCGCGTGATTTCTCTTCATACCTTTATTATCGGTATCAGCCAGGCTGGGGTTGAGTTCAACCGCACGCTGTCTTCGGATCCGCGCCTAAAGGCCAGCGTGTGTACCCCTTAAACTCGACTTTCATCTCGTTTGCCTCGTAGCCGATCGCTAAAACACCAAGTTTCGCGATCCAGCCATAAACGTTCTCCATCGGAGCGCCCTCGACATCGACTTTCAGATCTGAAACGCACATGCGTTTGTAAACTGCGCCCGGGCTATTCAAGCTTTCGGTTTCATCTTTGTCCGCATGCGCGCGCAAGAATCCGCCAGCAAGTTGGCAGCCGATCAAATATAGAGTCGGCTCTGCAGTTATACCTTCCGATCGAACGATCGAAGGAATGCCTTCTTGGATGATAACTTCCTCGATATCGCGACCACCTTTTGCCGCTTTCATTTTCTTGCGAGTTTTATTGTTGAGCGCCATGACGTCTTCCCCGGAAGTGACGCGAATCACACCAAGCCCGTATGTACCCGAATTGTTTTTTACGAACACAAACGGCTTTTGCTCAATCCCGTGCTCTTTATATTTTTCCGCGATGCGATCGATCATCGTTTGTACACGATCCGCTAATTTTTTGCGGCTGATGTCGTCACTAATATCGAAATCCGGAAAGAGTTCTGTGTCGACCGTAACAAGCCACGGGTCGACATCAATCACCTTTGCCAACTCAGTGGCCAAACGATTGTAGTGTTCAAAGTAGGTACTTTTTTTGCGCTGGTACCACCCGAGTTCTCGAGGGGGATTCATTGGTGAGCCAATCGAAGGACCCCACTCGCCGTAGAACTCAGAGAAGTCGTTATTGCTGACTATCAAATCAGGCTTGAAGCCATCGATTGAAATTTTATCGCCGCTGATAATCGCAACATCGACATCGACATCTTCGCCAGATGCACTTTTCATTTTCAAAGGACCAGAATCTTTTTGCCCACGAGGAACCGCGAGACGAATATTAAACCCGCCGTCAGTTAGAATCGTACGAAGCGCACGAACGTTATCCCAATAATAGGGGTTGTTCGTATGTTCTTCAGTGATAACTAAAACGTTGCGAACGCGGCCTTCATAGTGGCGATCAAGATAGTTTTTCATGATCTCACCGGTGTTTTCACGATCGACACGGCAGATATTGTTAAAACCTGCGGGATAAATGTTGGCGTCTACGTTCCCAACCTTAAAACCGGAATCGCGAATATCGTAGCTCGAATAGATCGGCACATCGACGTCGGTTCGTTTCTCGCGAAACCATTCGCGAACCGCTTCGAGGTTGCGAACGATTTGTCTGTGCATAATGTCTTGAACCATTTCTCACCTTCGAGCTTCGATTTGCGCAACCAACTGGGCGGCACCTATGACTGCAACTGGGAATAATACTAAGCTGAAGCCTGGAATGAAAAAGACAAGGCTCATAGCTGTCGCAAACCCCAAAAAATAGCGTAGATTGTGAAAAAAGTAACGAAATCGCGGTCGCAGTCCCATGCTTAAGGCCTCGAACGAATAATCAGACACCTCTAACGTTGCAATCAGCATCAGAGCGAAAGCTGCCAAAACGTTTACGCCAGGGATGAAGGAAACGGCGAGTAGGGTGAACGAAGCAACGGTAAAGAGTATCGCATTTATTAAACCAACAAATAACATGCGCCCGAAGTTCATCATCCATCGACGCATTCCGAACGGTTCCTGTTTTAGCGTTCCTAAAATCGAAAGTGTACGCTCAGCTAATAACCCATTAATCGGTCCCGCCACCACTCGCATCGAAATAAAACTTAGAGCCGCGCACCCGATAAAAATCAGAAGAGTAATGACCGTTACGGCGAACATGTGCGTGATCTTAAATGTTGCGGCGGATGCTGAGGATAGCCCTGGTAACCATTCTTGAGCTTTCGCCATCGCAAGCGGAAATAATGCGGGAGTTGCTTTTGTAAATAGAAAAACAAATGAGAGAACGGCAAAGACCATTGGTATAGCCGCATATTTCCAAAGCGATCGGTTCTTAAATAGAATCGAGAATCCGCGAAAGAAACTGGAGAAGCCGACAAAAAATCCGCTTGCAACATTCTTCATAGGTTCGGATCTGCTCCAGGAGTAGCGCTCGGTTCTGGCTGTGGTTTTTTGTATTGCTTCTCGAGACGGTCATCTGGAGTGAGAACTCGTCCACGTACTGATTCTTGCCGTTTCTTTGCTTCTGGTGTGAGGCCTTCGCCCACTGGGCGCTGATCTAAAATTTTTGTGAACCGTTTTTCCATTGTTGCGAGATATCCATACAGCTCTTCGATTCGTGGAGAAGCTACTTTTTCTGCTGGTGGCTTAGCTGCACGAAGCTTCCGAATACTTCCCAGAGTCAAATCCACGAGATCCCACTGTCTCTTCTGCGCTTCTCGTTCTGCGAGAACTCGATCTTCGCCTTCGTCAACCGGTGGAGATTTGAGGAGCATATAGATCTGATCATAAACACGTTGAAGTTCCCGAGTCGCTTCGTCCGACCACTTAGGATGCTCGAGTTCTACAGACTGAAGTAGATAAAATTGAGCACGTTCGACCGGGAGAAGTGATTCTTCAAATTCGTCCCACGAAAATTCATTCAGTGAAACACGGCCCATTAGATACAGGGTTTTTGCTAACCACTCAGGAGCTTTTCCCTCGGAGTTTTGATGTTTTAGTCGCGCGATTCCGGACTCTGCGCGTTCGTAAAACTTCATCGCTTGCTCAAGATTTCCGACCCGCGCGTATGCAGAAGCAAGTCGCGCCGGAAGTTCTGCGCTCGCTACTCGATCCGGCAAATGTTGAGCTCGGTTTAATGCATCCGTCAGTGTGGCAACTGATCTTGGCTCATCGCCAAGTGCCTCATATGAAAATGAAGATTGATAAAGTGCGAGCGCTTGCAGCCTTGGTGCACGATGAGTTGATTGCACAACTTGTCGATAGCGCTCTGAGGCCTCTTGCCAACGCTCAAGTCCCTCAAGTGCGCGACCACTGTTGAAAATTGCGACTTGCGTGTACTCCGACGTCGGTTGCGATTTCAAAAAAGAGTCGAAATGCTCGAGCGCTCGTCCGTAACGATTCTGATAAAGTTCTTCGAGGCCCTTTTTATAAAGCGGCGGAGTCTCATTGGTCGCCACAAACGGCTCATCGAAAATCAAAGTCTGCACTTTGGCTTTCATCGAGCTGCATGAAATCGAAATACACGAAATACAAAACAAGATAATAACGAAAAATGTGCTTCTCAAGTTGATGCCTCACCTAAGCGATTCGCGAGTTTCTGTAAATCAGCCAAGCCTGAAATGTCTTCTCCGAAATCGGGAATGCGAAACAGGTTTGCTGAGCCTTTTAACGACTTCGCAAAGTCTTCATACAAACTATATCTGAAAGCATGAAACTTACGGAATTCCTCAAAGAACAACAGGACCTTTTGGGTCGCCGGGTCGTTCGATTTAAGTGCTTTCTGACTCGATTCATCATGAAGCCAGAGAGGGAACGCACGATTGATGATCACAGCTTCCAGAGTGAAGCCGAGTTTTTTTAGTGCGCCATGAAGATATTTTGCTTCTTCAATCTTTGCAGCATCGAAACTCGTGATTACTAAAAACTTTACGCTCGAGCTCGACAAAAGTTTCTGTACGGCGACACTTCGATCGCGCAAAGTTTTCTGAACTGCGCGCATAGCTGCAAAAAAATCGACGAGTTCTTCAATGAACTGTCCACCCGTTAAGACTTCGAGAGATTTTATAACCGTGCGCGTGCCTCGGCTGATCAAACCTGAGATGAAGCCTCCCGAATTGCCACTGTCCATGAACCACTTCGTGATTGAGTCTTGGAATAGAGCGTGGATCCGCTGAGGTGCTGTGAAAAAGTCCATTGCGTGTTTCGTCGGTGGCGTGTCGAGAATGATGAGATCAAATCGCTTTGATTCGACCGCCTCTAGCAATCGTTCAAGCGAAGTGAATTCTTGCGAACCAGAAAGCGTCGTGGAGAGTTGCTGATACAATCGATTGTTCAGGATGCGGTCCGCTTGGGTTTTGTCGGCTGCGTGCCGAGCGATGAATTGATCGAATGTTTTTCTTGAATCAATGACAGCCGCGTAAAGTTCGCCTTTAAAATTTTGGCCTGGCACTCGTTTCTCGCTATCGTCAGAGAGATCGAGTCCAAGGGCCGTCGCAAGTCGTTTCGCCGGGTCAACCGTGAGCACTAAAGTTTTAAGACCAAGACCAGCCGCACGAGTACCAAGCGAAGCCGAGATTGTGGTTTTGCCGACGCCACCACTCCCCGCACAAACGATGACTTTATTCTCTTTAAGAAGCCGATCTAGGTTTGCGATCATAAGTTTAAAACCTCGGCTACGCGATCGACTAGTTCCTTCGGCTCATTCGAGAAAATCATCGGCACCGAAACAACAGGCGGACTTTGTTTCGTAAGTTGCGCGTGATAGCGAGTTTGTTTTTCGCTGATCGCTTTTAAGAACCGTGCAAACTCACTCAAGCCCGCTTCGTTTGTATCGCCCAATTTTTCTAATGAGTTTTCTGTCACTGGAATTCGAACGACTCGGTTTTCAATGATGTGCGCTTCAACGCCAAGGTCTGCCTTCATTTGCGCTTGAAATTCCAAAGTCTCAACGACTGGCAATTCCTCAAGCAAACTAACTAAGACGTAAGAGGTGAGTTCCCGGTTTTGAAGCACGTTAAGAATTTCGCGACTTTGATGGCCCATTGGGCCCATGCGAATCGCTTCCATCATTCCTTTTGGCGTGCGAAACATCGCAAGCGCGTGGCCTGTTGCAAATGTATCAACAACGATCAAATCATATGGGAGTGGAGGACCGACTTTGCGGATGCCACTCGTAATCTTACCGAGAATGGCAATCTCCGATAGACCCGGTGCTACGTTCACAAGTGACCGCATCACCTTGTTTTCGAAGAAAAGTTTATATAGCCGCTCAACCTTAAGATAAAAAAGAACGTACTCGCGAAGGCTACTTTCGCCGCTCCAGAGGGCTACATCGAAGTTTTCTTTAGGCACGGGTCGCGGTTCATGACCGATTTCGCTCAACTGCCAGAAGTCTTTGTAATAGCTGTTTTCTCCGATTTCAGCCAAGAGAACGCGTTTACCGGCAAGCGCCTGTTGCCTAGCGATCCCCGCGGCAATCAGGGACTTACCGACTCCGCCCTTACCGGTGACGAAGACGATCTTTTTATTACTCCAAACTGAATCTTTTCCGACTTTCAAAGTCGCTCCAAAACCTTGCGTTTAAGGGGCATTTCTCCTATAAAACCAGCTTCTTATCGCTTGAAGGAGTTCCCCCGCATGAAATCGAACCTCGAGACCTTGTCGACGCTTGAGCGTAAGCTCAATATTCGCGTTCCGGCGACTGAAGTACAAGCCGCATTTGACCGTGCTTTCAAAGGTCTGCAACAACACGCGACCGTCAAAGGTTTCCGCAAAGGAAAAGCACCGATCAAGACGATTAAACAAATGTTCACTGACCGGGTAAAGAACGACGTTGTTCAGGATCTCGTTCAGACGCACTATGCCTCAGCTCTCGATGAACACAGCCTTGAACCGATCAGCTTTCCAACTATTGAATTCGACGAACTTAAAGAAGAACAAGATTTCGCGTTCACTGCTGAATTTGAAATTCGCCCAGACGTGAAAGTGACGAAGTTCGAAAAACTTCCGGTGAAAAAAGAAAAGCTCGAAGTCAAAGAGGACGTCGCGGATCAAACACTCGATGAAATCAGAAAATCACGTTCAGAAATGGTTCCTGTCTTTGAACAACGTCCAGCGCAAAACGGCGACGTAGCTGTAATCGACTTCAAAGGCGAGTTACTAACGGGTCCACTTCAAGGCGGAAGCGCAGAAAACCACCCGCTTGAACTTGGAACAAACAGTTTCATTACTGGCTTTGAAGAGGGCATCGTTGGCATGAAGGTCGGCGAGACAAAACAAATCAAGCTCGCATTCCCTGACGAATATCACGCACCAGAACTCGCTGGCAAACCAGTGACGTTCACAGTGACAGTAAAAGAGCTAAAGAAAAAATCTCTACCTGAAATGACGGACGCGTTTGTCGAAAGCCTCGGTGGTCCACAGAAGACTATCGCTGACCTTCGTAAAGCAATCGTCGATGACTTCAAGACTCGCGAAGAAAAACGTATCAACGAAGACGTTCGCAATCGCTTAATGAAAGTTTTAGTTGAGCGGAATCCGACTGAAGTGCCAAAGGCGCTTATGACTGAACAGAAAAAGTCTTTGGTTGAAGATTTCAAGAAACGCATGGCTCAACAAGGCATGCAAGAATCTCAATTCGAAGAATACAAATCTCAGTGGGATGAAGATTTCTCGAACTCGGCTCGCTTCATGATCCAATCAAGCTTCGTGATCGACACGATTGCAAAAGACCAAAAGCTCTATGCAACTGCTGATGATGTTGAAGCCAAGCTTGTTGAGTATTCTCAGCAGACTGGGATTGAGATCGCTCGCGTAAAAGAGTTCTACACGGACAAGGATCGCCGCAGTCGCTTAGCTTACCAACTTACTGAAGAGAAAGTTGTGAGCTTCTTGTTGTCAAAAGCGGACGTTAAAGAAGTGAGCAAAGAAGAGTTGGCGAAGGAAGAAGCGGACGCGAAGAATTAGGGCGATATTCGAATGCCATCCATTTATCATTTAGTTCCCGAGAAGATGGTTGGCAGTCGTTTAGTTCCGCTCAATGAGATGAAAGTCTCAGCTCCTGATATCTATTCGCAAGCGGTTCGCAAATACCAAGACAGAGAGACAATTCTCACTCGACGAATTCCAAAGATTGATTGCCTTTGGAATGATGTCCTGCACTTTTCCTCCATTGATCCAAATCTGATATTCGCGCGACTTCAGGAACTAGGATTCGGAACTTATCATCACCTCCGATGGTACGAGGTTCCTGTTCGATTGATTAGCGACATTCCTTCTGTGGTCTATCGTGCTCCTCCAAAACCTCGTTTCAATTTTGCACTTGATGATAGCGATGTAGAGTGGTTCGACCAATCCAACTGGCAAGAACCTACGTCCCTGTCTGCTGAAACAGGGTCATATTTCGAAGCCTGCAAAGCGGAAGACAAGGTGCCGTTGCTATTTCAATTTACGCCGCATGTACTCGTCCGCGGACAAATAGATGTCGCAAATCTTAAGATCACATCGATGCACTCAGTTCGATGATTTAAATTTGCTCACTCGTCCGCCAGATAAAATTCCCCACGCCGCCCCTGACGGTGCTTCTTCGTTAGCAAACCCATCTCGAGCGCAATACGCGCAAGATATCCGTACGAAGCCTCAAAGATATTAGTTTCGACATATTTCATTACCTCTACGAACGCACGTTTTCCTGTGACCACTCTTGAATGCGCTAGAGCATCCCAAAATTTGCCAAACGGCTTTCCTTTGCGTGCACCAGTCACTAATCGAGCAATCATAGAGGTGATTGTGCGAAGAAATTTTTGAAATGCAGCACGAGATGGAAAACTCGCGAACAGGTGTAAGTGATTTCCGTTATTGGAATAGGAGTGAAGTTTCGCCCCCGCACACTCCGCCTCACTATCAATCAACGATTTAATCTCAATCTCGCGATTGTAGTTACGCATCGAAAGCTTACCCTTTGCGCACGATGCTTTGAGCGTGATGAACAGTGGCTTCTTTCGATCAAACGGGCGCTGAACTTTTCGCTTGCCCAAGCGACGATCTTTTCCATTAAGCGCACCGCCGTGTTCGGCGCGGCCAGCACGAAATTCTGATTTGGAATTGAAGAAATCGAGCTG
>JANOUF010000422.1:0-5589 GCA_031416685.1 Bdellovibrionales bacterium | reverse complement strand
TCCTCGCACATCAACAGGTGTAGCCGTTTATAAAATTTCAAACGTCGATGCCGTTCCACTCATTAACATCGGTAAAGAGACTCGTATTCCTTCAAAGCATTATGCGGTTCAGGGAAAAGCCGGAGAGCTTCTTGGTCAATTGGTTACAGCACCACTCCAATCACCTGATGTCTTAACACCTGCTCAGATGTTGGCGCTAAGTAAGATCGGCCCTCGTCCATCAAAGGTAGTGAACTTAAAATTTGTTAAGTTCGCAGGGAAGGGTCTCGTCGACCGCGTAGGTTTGGACCGCATTCTCTTGAAACTGACTCCGGAAATCAAAGTGAACTTAGCAAAGTACACCGCACTTACTCCTGACGAGTATCGCTATTTATCCGGTCGACTCCTTTATGAGCAAGGCGATAAATGTGCAGTTGCAGTAGGTCTGTTCCACGATCTCGCAAAAGTTCCGAAGTACGAAGCTGAAGGAAATTACTACCTTGCGATGTGCTCGAAGAAACTTGGTCTAGTAACGGACTTCATCGAGCGCGCACGTCGTGTAGTTGCGAGTCATGATACACACTATACAAATAAAATCTTAGGCGAAGTTTCACCTGACCTTCCTTATGAATTCATCGAGCCATTCGGTGAAGCAGTACTTAAAGCAGCGGCTACAAAGAAGGTTTTGAAGCACGAAAACGCGACTGTTGCTGGCAACGTGAACTTCATCGTAGCCAACTACGGTGCTCAAACTGCAAATTGGAAAATCGCTCAATCTTACGCTGCACAAATTCCTGAGACTCACGCAAAGTGGCCACACGCACAATTCATGTTGGCACTTGCTGAATATCAAACCGGTTCAAAGAAAAAAGCTCTCGGCATGCAAGAAGAGCTTATTAAAAAATTAGATCTTGATAAAACAAAGGCTGAATTCCAAGGCCTCGTTATTTTGAACCTCGCTCGCATGTACTTCCAAGAAGAGAAGTTCAAGGAATCTCGCGAGTGGTTTCAGCGTATCTATAAAGATCACCCACTTTGGTTGCAAGGTCTTCAGGAAATGGGCTGGTCACAACTTCAAAGTGGCGACTTCGAAGGTGCGATCGGTAACATGTACTCTGTGCAGTCGCCGTACTTCAGCGCTGTTTATAAACCCGAGAGTTACGTGATCCGTACGATCGGTTACTTGAACCTTTGCCAATACGGTGATGCTTACCGAACACTTTCGGCACTTGAGAAAACGTATCGTCCTTGGCAGAAGAAAATGGATTTCTACCAGAAAGTAAATCCAGACTACTTAACAACTGTTCGAAAGTTCTTGGTTTTAAAGAGCGCATCGGCCGAAATCGATGGTCTTCCGTCACAAGTTGTACGCGAGATGGTACGCCATCGTGATTACACAGCATTGCAAAAGTCTTTGAACCGCCAACATGAAGAGCAAGTTGCTTACGCAGGCTTAGATAAAGAAGTGGACAAGGCTTTAGCTCGCTCACGCTGGATGGTGAACAACTCGCGCAAACGTGCCGATCAGCTTCGCCAAAACATCGCAAGCATCAAGAAGAATCCGCAGATTGAACACAACCGTCTGCAATGGAAACAAGAGCTTGATAACGAACTCGTGCTCTTAAACAGTCACTTTTTCTCGGTCGATTTGTTTGAAGAAGCGAAGGCTTCACTTCAGTCGTATAAGTTTGAAGTTATTGCTGGCGCAGAGAAACGCCTGACTAAAATGCGTACTCGCATCGTTACGCTTCTTGCCACACGCCTTGAGCGCATGCGCGGCGATCTTAAAGTTATGCTCGATAACAACGAACTTCTTCGTTACGAAGCTTTCTCGGGTAGCGGTGAGAACATCCGTTACCAAGTAGCGGGCGGCGAAAAAGGAAATCGTGTCCCGGCAGAAATTATTCCTCAGTCAAAATCTCTTCATTGGGATTTCGCTGGTGAGTATTGGGAAGACGAGATCGGTAACTACCGCTCGTCTTTGAAGAACAATTGTGCGGATACAAAAACAGCAGGATTATAAAAGAGGCCGCGAACGCGGCCGGGCATTTTAAAATTTAAGGGAGATCGTATGAAATTCACTAAACTTCAGCTAGGAACATGCCTTCTGATAGTTGCCTTCGCAGTACAGGCGTCGGCGAAGACTAATGTACAAGAAAAAGTGGGACAGCTAAAAGAGAACACTCAAAACAGCAAATCCAACTTAAAGCAGTACGAAGACAACTTGAAAATCGTCGATGAGAACTTGGTTGAAAACCAAAAGGCGATCAAAGGGTTGCAGGTCCAACGCGCGAGCTTGTACAAACAACAAGCCGAAACGACGAAAGGCAAAGCTGGCATCGAGTCAGTTAAGAAGCAGCTTACTGGCTACATTGCCAATGAGCAGCGTGCATTGACGACTGAGCAGAAGCAAATCGCCGATCTCGAGAAGACGTTGGCGCAGCTAAAAGCCAATACGACTACTCGTGAGCAAAACATCGTTGAGTACCAAACGAAGCTTACAAACATCGACGCAGAAATGGCCGCATGGTCAGACAAAAACCAGTCAATCACTGATCTTGATAAAGACCTAACTGCAAAAGAGAAGCAAGCGGTTGCAGACCAAGCAGCACTACGCGCGAGGAAAGTGTCTTATCAGGAAGAAGTAACGAAGTGGAAGAAACAAGTTCGCGTGTCTGAACGTCAGCACGACAACTTCTCGAAGATTAAAGACTGATCTAGAAACTACTAGAAACAGCCTGCTTCTTTACTTCGCTAATAACCGCTGTCTTTGAAGGCGGATTCACACATAGCTTTAGAAGTGGTGACTTAGTTTGTCGTGCGACAACGCGATTGCAGACTTCTTTTGATTGGCACTCAACAGGAATGCTAAGTGCGTCGCTTAAACTCGCCGTTAGCTGTTCTGCTGTTTTTGCAGCTTCATCGCCAGCCTGGAGCGGGTAATCGAAGCACTGCGTACCAGAGGCAAGAGTTCGAGAAGTCACTCTAACTTTTTTGAACGAGTACACGGAACCGACGCAGCCTTCGCCCATCAAATCGTCACGATTCTTAATCGTGACGTCGGCTTCAATAGTGATCTCTTCGCCGAGCTTTGCTTTAGGCAAAACATCCGTATCAAGAGCTTCATAGGATTTTCTTTTCGAGTTCCAAACGGAACGGCAGACAGACGCGACCGCTCCATCTTCACAGCTCTTGGTTTTTTCGCAATATTGCGGCGTTGGTCCCAATGTAAATTTGCATTTGCCGAGACTTCGATAGCCATCTGGGGAGCCGAAGCTGTCCACCAAGCGTTCAAACTTGCAGCCTTCAAACGGTTCTGTCGGCTCAGAAAAGTTCTGCATGTATTCTTCGGTATCCGCGAGATCGGGGCCACGATTAGCGTCATTGACGGGCGCAGCCGTAGTGCAAGACAACATCGAGAAAATGGCAACTGAGAGAACAATAAATTTTTTCATTCGACTAACTTAAGAAATCTCACCGTATTCGTCAGGACCAGTTCAGAATGTCTAGACTTCGGAATAGGGTTTCGACTTGAAAGCCGCTACTACAGCGGCGTTCAAGCGGAGGTACTACTGAGTCAGTGATGATTTCTTTGTTTAGGTTCGGCAATCTTTTGCCTCACTATTTTTGGTAAAATCAGTCTCATGATTGAACTCGCTGTCATCGTTATTTGCATTTTAGCTAACGCGGCCCTGACCTGCTACGAAATGGCCTTTATCACCGTTTCAAGACGGCAACTTCGCGAAAAAGCGCAGGCGGGAAACCGGCGAGCAGCAGCATTGTTGAGACACAGACAAACGCCCGAACGAACACTCTCTATACTTCAAGTGGGAATCACAATGGTGAGTTTAATCTCAGCGGCGGTCGGTGGAGCGGGTGCAGTCGAGTGGTTCGTGCCGTATATTCGTGAAGTGCTCGACGTCAGTTTTCGCACGGCCGAGGCGATTGCCATAGCGGGTGTAGTTCTGCCGTTAACTTTTGCAACAGTAGTCATTGGTGAACTTGTTCCTAAAGCATTCGCGCTTCGACGAGCATTGCCGATCGCGCTTTTTGGCGCGAACGCTCTTGGAGTAGTCGCGAGAATCTTCGCACCCATTGTCGATCATTTTGAAGGATCAACAGCCTACATCCTAAAGTGGTTGATGCGTCGGCAAAAAAAATCACAACAGCATTAGAAAAAATTTCTTATTCGAACGACTTGCTTAGTTTTTCTGAGAAAAATTGCAGAGCGCGGCGTGACCGCACTCTTGAGTCCTTTAGAGATTATCTGCGTCCACAATGAAGAATGGTGCGAATTGAAGTCCAACAATGACTGGAATAACAATCCCGGGAGCATTTGGATCAATTCCCATTACGACCGAAAGCATATACATCGCATTTCCAATAGTCATATCAGGATGCGCCTTCACAGTGTTCGCCATTTTTTTTGCGTTCTTCGTGTAAACATCGAAAAATTTCGACTCCGAAGAGTTGCGCATGAACTCGCGGATCTCAGCCCGTTTTTTCGGACTTAGTTTGCGTACGGCGTCTAGGTGCAAGGCGTATCGCGCTTCAAAATCCAACGGTCCCGGCGGAAATACGTCGAACTCTTTTTTATGAACTTCCAAGACACTTTCGCGTTGAACCGGTGCTTTACAGCCAGAGACGACCTTAACTTTGGTAATCTTGATTTCAGCAGTCGTCGCAATATCAGTATTCCAGACTGTCACATCAAGTACGCATGGCTCTTCAGTCATTATCGACGAAGCACTAATGCGATAATGATATCCAGCTTTATCGATGCTCGAGAGTTTAATCTCATCGATACCGTCTGAACGTAAGTGTCCGTCGATTTCTTTACTTTCGATAATTGCGCGAATGTTTTCGTTCGCTGAAATTTTGGCATTCTTGCCCATGCCGCCGCCGCTTGTTCCGCCTTCGCCAGCTAGCGCCGAAAAAGGGAACGCGAGTGTAGATAGAACAGTCAGCAGGACTGCGCTAAAACGAATAGAAACGTATTTTGTCTTCATAAAAGTCTCCGCTTTCATTAGTAAGCAATGGTCATTCCGATTATTTGTTCATGATCACAATGAGGATTGTTGGGTTGCCACCGTTCATGCAGTCGCTGTCTTTGGTTCCACGGCTTACGACTGTCACGACTGCCTGTTTGTCGGTTTCCAAAACGGTCCCTTTCTCCGATTCTACAAAAAAGCGAACTCCCGGAGCGGACCAAGCGCCTGAGCCACGAGCGAACGGTGACGATGGGTTAACCTCACCCGACGCGCAAATGGCGGTCTGTAAGAACCACGCTTGCGGTGAGTCTGCGTTTGCATGAGAGATCGAAATTAAAGCTGCGAGCGTTAGAAGAACCTGTTTCATAAATGCCTCAGTATTGGTTTGGGTAACTTGAAAACGAATCTATCGGCATGCGTTATTTATTTATACGTAAAGTTAATTAAAAATAAGGCATAATATTAATGTAGAATTAAAGTAAACGCGATATCTATTTGATATGACAAGAAAATCTGTCTTTACTTTTTCTGATTATAAGGCCTATCCCAGGCACCTTGAGGAAGTGAGATTCCTGAAGGGTTTTCGCACGCGAATCGCGGAAGCTTCTAACTGTCAAAA
>JANOUF010000421.1:0-10468 GCA_031416685.1 Bdellovibrionales bacterium | reverse complement strand
AACTAGGGGTGGTTTTTCTGGCGGGCAACTCAGATTTATCAAGACCGGATATCAAACATTCGATGCCGCCGTCATCACTGAATCTGAGGTTGGCTGGAAACCCTGCGGTGATTGCCGAGTTGTTCGAGACGCCGGTTTGACTCCGTAATCGAGTCGCACACTTGAGACTCTCGAAATCGAAAATTGTCGATCAAATCAGCAACTAGAAATTTTCACTTGAGCAATAGGTCCAGAAACATACTGGTTGAAAGTAACCTATATTGGTAGTATATTACCTATATGAAAGCTCACCTTAGGTACTACACCAAGAATAAGGTTCAGAACCGATATGTGGTAGAGCTTTCAATTCATGAGGTCGGTAAGTCAGTTAAATATCCTGATGGCATAAAGTTCGGGCTAATCTGCAAGGACCTCAAAACGGGCGCATACGTTCTTTTAGACAACCATCACCCAAAAGGGCCGCACGTGCACATAAACGACCGGGAATTCACTTACGAGTACGTCAATGATGACAAGCTCATAGAAGATTTTCTGATGTTCATTTTGCAAGAATTAGGAGTGAAGTTATGAAAAAGCTGATTGTTTCTATTAAATCTTCCAGTGAGTCTTTATCTGATTTTAGAAAAGCTCTTAAAGAAGCGCGCAAAGGTCGAATGAAAGGTAACCACTTTGAACTTTCCTTTGATAACAAAAAAGACTTCGACCGCTTCGTAAAAAACTTAGGCGTTTTGTCTGCGATCCTTATCCATAAACCGAAATCGGTTTACGAGCTTGCAAAGCTGATCGAAATGGATGTTTCGAATCTCAATAAGCTGGTTTCATTTTTTGAGGATGTTGGCGCGCTGAAGGTAAAGTCGGCTAAGATTGAAGGTCGCACTGTTAAAACACCAGTGGTTGAGTACGATCACATCGAGTTCGATTTAAAATCTGCGGGTTGATGAATTGAACTTCTGGCTTTCATTAAGCGCAAGCTCTGGCGCCCTAGCTGCACTCTATTTCGGATACTCAGCTCTTTTAAAACGCTTTGGGATTGCCCTTTGAGATTCATCTTGCGCAGTAGGCCAGAAACTGCAATATTCCGTTTCATGCAAAAACTCTTACTCATCTTAGTTTTAACTTCCTACCTGATCGGCGTATGCATAAGCCCCGCAGTCGCAACGGGACCGGCTGTTCAAACTATTGAGATCACACACATACATGATGCAGATCATGACCATCATCATGATCACGATGAGCATGATGAAGAGCATTCGCATACGCACGAACTTCAGGTCGTCTCCGTTGGTGTTGGGATCCCTAGTTCCCACAACATGACTATGACCGAGCTTGAACTCCAAACTCAGTCGCGTGTGTTCGCACTTACCGTTGTGCCAAAGCGGCCTTACTTGAGCTCTATTTTCCGCCCTCCGATTGCCTAATAATTTCCTCCGGCATTCTTCGTTTAAATTTTTGAACTCGTTTCGTATCGCTTAAGGATTCATCCGATGCTTGATGCATTGATTCGGTTTTCACTAAAGCACCGTCTACTCGTTGTTGTGGCTGGCATTGCCGTGTCCGTTTATGGCCTTTGGTTGCTGCCACAGCTCCCGGTTGATGTATTTCCAAACCTTAACCGACCGACAGTAACCGTACTGACTGAAGCACACGGGCTTGCTCCAGAAGAAGTTGAGACATTAGTCACGCTACCAATTGAGTCTACATTAAACGGAACCCCTGGTGTCCTGCGTGTTCGATCATCATCCGGTATTGGCATTTCAATTGTGTATGTCGAGTTTGATTGGGGTACAGAAATTTTCCGTAACCGACAACTCGTCGCCGAACGCTTGCAGCTCGTTCAAGCGAGATTACCCGCTGGCATGCAGCCGATCATGGGACCGGTTACATCGATAATGGGTGAAATTCAATTTGTGGGACTAACCAGTCCTGAAAATAAAGTCTCACCAATGGATCTCCGCACGCTTGCCGATTGGACGGTTCGCCCTCGGCTGATGACTATTCCTGGCATTAGTCAGGTTGTAGTAATGGGCGGAGAAGTAAAACAATACCAGATTTTGGTGTCATCAGAAAAACTCCAGAAGCGCAACATCTCGCTCGAAGGCTTAAAAGATGCACTTGGAGAAATCAGTGAAAACACGACTGGTGGATTCATTGACATCGACAAAAGAGAATTTTTAATCAGACCAATCGCTAGAGTTTCGACTCTTGAGGAAATTGAAGATTCGCTAATCGGAATGCATTTTGGCCAGCCAGTTCTAGTAAAAGACGTCGCCCAAGTTAAGCTTGCAGCGAAAGCAAAACGCGGTGAAGGCAGCATTAACGGCAAACATTCAGTCGTAATGACCATCCAAAAGCAGCCGACCGCAAGCACTATTGATTTAACTGAAGCAATAGATAAAGAACTAGAAGACCTGAAAAAAACACTTCCTGAAGGGGTTAAGCTCGAAAGCGATCTCTTTAAGCAAGCCCACTTTATTGAAGCGGCAGTTACTAACGTCGAGCATGCACTTCGTGACGGCGTAATAATGGTTGCCGTTATATTATTTTTCTTTCTCATGAACATTCGCACAACGAGCATAACTCTGCTTGCGATACCACTAAGCCTTTTAATTACTGTGATCATCTTTAAGATAATGGGCTTAAGTGTGAATACGATGACTCTCGGAGGTCTCGCAGTTGCTATCGGTGAACTCGTTGACGATGCGATTGTGGATGTTGAAAACGTCTTCAGGCGCTTAAGAGAAAACCGCGCTGCTGGTTCTCCGCGTGGTTACTTAAGGGTAATTTACGAAGCATCAAGCGAAGTAAGAAACTCAATCGTACTGTCTACAATTATCGTCGTGTTGGTTTTTGTTCCGTTGTTCGCGTTGGGCGGCATTGAAGGAAGACTCTTTGTTCCGCTCGGTGTGGCTTATATCATTTCAATTCTTGCGTCTCTTGTGGTGTCGCTCACCATCACTCCGGTCATGTGCTCGTATCTACTTCCAGCATCGAAGGCAATTCACGAGGAAAGAGATAGCGTCCTAGTTCAGTGGCTGAAAACTAAGGGACGCCACATGCTTGAGCGCACGCTTCCTCATCCATACCTAGTTTTAGGCGCTTGTAGCGCACTCTTGCTAGCTACTCTCGCGCTCCTTCCATTCATGGGACGCAATTTTCTTCCAAGTTTTAACGAAGGTACAGCGACGATTGGTGTGGGCGCTGCCCCAGGAATTTCTCTTCAAGCCTCAGATGCCCAAGGCATTAAAGTCGAAGAAGCAATTCTCTCAGTTCCGGAAGTTAAGTCGACTGTTCGCAGAACAGGTCGTGCCGAACTGGACGAACACGCCGAAGGTGTTCACTGGGCCGAGATTGATGTTGATTTCAAGCCAGGTGGTCGAGATCGAGACGCAGTTTTAAATGATATCCGCCAAAAAATTGAAGCTGCTGGTGACGTTTACGTAAATATTGGTCAGCCTATTTCGCATCGTCTTGATCATTTGCTCTCAGGTGTACGCGCGCAAATTGCCATCAAAGTATTTGGTCCCGACCTCGGCGATCTTCGCCGCATTGGTGGAGAGATTCAGACAGTCCTTAGCGACATAAAAGGCATTGTCGATTTGCAAACAGAACCACTCGTACTAATACCTCAACTCAAAATCGCGGTAGACCGTGAAGCTGCGAGCCGCTACGGCATTCGCGCCGGAACTTTAGCTGAAGATCTAGAAATTGCCCTTAACGGAGAACGAGTAGCAGAGTTTCTAGAAAACCAGCGCATCTATGACATCTTCGTCCGACTTGATGATGCTTCAAGAAGCACACCTGAAAGTATCGGCGGCACACTTGTAAAGCTCCTTCCGACTGGACAAGGTGTGCGTTTATCTGAAGTAGCAAATGTCTACCAAGGCACTGGCCCGAACATGATCAACCGAGAAGATATGCAAAGACGAATTGTTATCTCTGCAAACTCAAATGATCGTGATCTAGGAAGTTTGGTGAAGGAGATCAACCAAAAAATTGCTGAGAAGATCCAACTACCAGAAGGCTATTTCATTAAACTCGGCGGTCAGTTCGAAAGCCAACAGGAAGCTGCAAAACGCATTTTCTGGTTAGGTCTTCTCTCGATGGCCGGTATTTTCTTTGTACTCTACTTACATTTCAGATCGGCTGTCTTGAGCCTACAGGTTATGCTCAACGTGCCACTCGCGCTAATAGGAAGTATCATTGCTATCTTCATCACAGAACGGGTTCTGTCTGTTGCAACACTGATTGCATTCATCACTCTTTGCGGCATTGCAACCCGCAACGGAATTTTGATGATCAGCCACTACTTGCATCTCATGCAAAAAGAAGGTGAACCGTTTAGCAGAGAAATGGTGATTCGCGGCTCGCTTGAGCGCCTGGTTCCCGTTCTTATGACGGCATCAACAGCAGCACTGGCATTAATTCCACTGCTTCTATCAAAAGGCGATCCAGGAAAAGAAATTCTTTATCCTGTAGCGGTCGTGATCGTTGGTGGCCTGATTTCATCAACATTGCTCGATCTTATCGTTACCCCGACCATGTTTTATAAATTTGGCCAAAGGGCGGTTCAAAAGTATCTAAAAGCTCATCAAACAGAAGAACAAGGAGAATGGAAATGAAGAAATTTGCACTGGTAGCATCCGTTTTTGCTACGGCACTCACACTTCAAGCTCACGATGAAGGCCACGGCCCAATGCTTGCCGACACTGGAAAGTACGGCGGGCTGGTTAGCGCAGTGGTAGCAAAGGCTGAAGCAAAACTTGGCCCAAAAGCGGTCCTAGTTCATAAGTCAGAACTAGTTCGCTCAAGCGATGGCACTGTTCGTGTTTATGTTTACGACAAAACTATGAAGCAGCTAGAGCTTAAAAGTTTCGACAAAGCTGCAACTGCAACTTTGGGCGTAAAGGTTAAAGGCAAGTGGAAAGACACTGCGTTTACTCTTGATCAAAAAGATGGCGCCTTCCTCGGCAAAATGCCGAAGCCTGAAGCGAAACCGTACAACATCGATGTCACTCTAAAAGATGGTGGCAAAGAACTTCTGACTGCGTTTGACAATCTTGATTAATTTAATGAGGTCGATCTTGAACTTACGTCTTTTAATTCTCATTCCGCTCATTGGGATTTTGGAATTTGCGCAAGCTGCTCCACAAGCAACAGCTTTGACTATTGAGTTCAAAGATCTTCCTCAGCTGGTGTCGGAGAAGAACAAAAATATCGAAGCTGCGCGTTTAACTGAGCGTGCAGCAGAAGCTCGAACTGGGTATTTTGGTAGATCGTTTTTGCCAGAGCTTTCGGCTTCGACCGGCACAGAAAGTTTCACAACGACAACTCGTGATGAACAAAAGGCAAGCTTTTGGAAGCTTGAAACCACGATCAATGTTTTCAACGGTGGTCGAGATCAACTCGAAGAGAAATCTCGACGAGCCAGCCATCGGCTAGCGTCACTTGACTCGAAGGTTGCCTATCATCAAGAAATTGCAAATGCGAAAAAGGCTTTCTGGGAGATTGTGGCACTCGAAACGATTCTTGAGCATCGTCGTGAGGACGTTAAAGAAAACAGCCGATATATCAGTTCCGCGAGACGTCGCAGTGGAGCGGGTCAGGCAACTCAGTCTGATACTCTTCAGTTTGAATTGTATCAGACAACGCTTGAGGGAGAAGTCAGGCGAACTGAAATTGAAGTTGATGTGGCCCGCGCTGAATTGCTCGCAATGATTGGACTCCCCGGCCAGCCTATTGAGCTTGTCGACAAAAATTTTCCCAAGGTTTCGTCTGAACTGGTTGGAGAAACTTCCTCAGAAAAAGAGGGTATCTCAATTCCAATCATGCGCTTGAAAGAAGCCGAGGCCGTCGCTCAAGCCGAATATAAAAAGGAATCTCGTTGGTGGGTCCCAAAACTCGATGTCTACACGAGCTATGCGCTCCCTCAACTCAGCGAGGAATACGATCGCGCGCTCTTTCAGGAAAAGGAATTCGCCCTTGGCTTTAAGGTAACCCTAGATCTCGCAAACGGTATCGAGTCCTTAAGTGACTCAAAGGCGAAGGCATTTCAGGCCCGCGCTATCGCTGCGAGAAACCAACACGAAAGCTTACAGCTAACGTCACGTTTTAATAGCTTACGCCGCGAGATCTCGCGCTTGGCCGACCTATTGAAAACAGCAGATCAAGATGCTGAAAAGGCTACACGTTTACTACGTTTAACCTACCAAGAGTACTCCCGTGGTGCGAAGAATGGTCCTGACTTACTCGGCGCCTTTAGAGAGCACGAGGAATTCTTTGAGCGGAAGGTTTTGCTCTACAAAGAATTTCATAACCATGTGGCCGAAATGCAGGGTTTAAGAGCAGCCGCTACTGAATTGCAATAATCGATTTTATTTTCTAGGGGGACTTATGGACTTCAAACTTCTTATCGGAATGGTTTCCGTTCTAGCGCTCACGGCATGCGTGAAGCCCGACAACAAAGAGCAAGTTGCAGAACGTGCTCGCATTGAGGGCCAGGAACAAGCAGAGGCACAATTTCAAAAACAGATGTCGGAAAAAGATGCGCTCGTCGAACGCGCTCGTGAAGAAGGCAAAGCTCAAGCCGAAGAAGAAATGAAAGTTCAAATCGCAAACCAAGCGCAATTAGTTGAGCGTGCCCGTGTAGAAGGTCGCGCCCAAGCTGAAGAAGAGCTTCGCATTCAAAACGGGAGCTTAAGCTCTAAAGCTGGCAAGATGGAGCAAGACCTTCAACGCAGACAAATGTTCTATACAGCTGCAAGTGGCACATACGAAGGCAGCATCAGAACTGAGCAAGGCGACTTCAACATTCGCGTAACACTCATTTCTAATCTTCCAGCTTATCCAGTTGATCGCGTGCGCCAGCTTGAAGAGATAACTTCGGATATTAATAACGTCTACTTCAACGCACAAATCGTTCAATGGAGCCCTGAAAACAATTTGAGCGCTGTTGGTTGCCGAGTAAACAATGTTCGCCCCGATCTCATTAACGGCGTGATTACCATTGCCTCAACAGAATGCCCGAATCTCTACATTCTCAAAATTAGTAATGCACGAGCTACCGCTAGCACCTCAGGTGCTGGTTCCAAGTCAGTGGCGAAGCAGATTTATAGCGGCAAAGTAAAATCAGTTAGCTCTCTTGTTGGCGAAGTTCGCCCAACAACAAACGCATCGGTCTATGAACTCTTTGCGAATCGCTCGAGGAACTAACATGAGATACTTAGCTGGTCTTATTTTATCATTCTCACTAGCTGTACATGCTGCTGCTCCCGCGCCGGTTTACCGAGTGAGCATGCGAGATGTGGTGAATAAGGTAAGCACTGAGAACCTTGAAGTGTACCAAAACGCCTTAAAGGTCTATCAGGCAAAAAAGCATATCTCGTACTCACGAGCGGCATTGCTCCCAAAGCTAAACTTCTGGCGCATTTTATCTACACCGTTTGATCCAAAAAGTTTGCTAGGGATTGTCAGTGATATTGCCCCATTCTTGATTCCATCAAACTGGTTTCAAGTAAAGATCGACAAGCAGCTTTACTATGCTCAACAGGAAGCTTATCGCGCCCTTTGGGCTAACGAAGTGATGACCGCAAAAGCCCTCTACGTACACTTGCTCTATGACCAAAATCTTCTTTCGCACATCGAAGCAAGCAAGAGCGAACTTAAAAAACTAAACGGCATTGTGAAAAGCCACGAAATACTCGGCGGAGCACCTCAAGGAGCGTCGCGCGAAGTTGAAATTAGACTCTTGGCGCTTGAAGAGGACGCACGTTCACTTCATATCCTGATCGAAGAAGAGATGAGTCTTCTTGCTTACATGCTTGGCTTCGGAGCGACAGCAAACCTTCAGCTTGAGCCACTAACAGCTCCCGATCTTTCTCGCCTAGCTGAACTTAGCTATGAGGCTTTCGAGCCTCGTGTATTGGCAGTAGCGCCCGAACTTAAACAGTTCGACTACTTAGTTAAAGCGTCGAGGTATGTGAAAAAGAAAATCTACTTCTCAATGTTCGGTGTAACGAACGAATCAAGAGGCGTTGCTGGCGGGATCTTTGATAATGTTCCGATTCAAGATGGTCTTGGTTTCGGCGCGCCATACTCAGTTCAAATTTCAAAAGCTGAAACCGAAATCTTGAAGCTCCAAAAGCAAGGGGCTGCTGAAACGCTCAAGCGCCAATTGCGCTTGATGATCGCAAATCACAACCTTGATCTTCAAAATTATAGTGGCTTGGTCCGCAGAACTCAGCTGACTCAAGAAGCGAATAGCCAACTCTACACGCGCCTTCGTTTGGGTGAAGATGTTGAGATGTTTGCTTTAATCGAAGCATCTCGAAACCACATACAGGCTGATTCAGCTTTGTACTCGGCGCAGTTTAGATTCTTGATTAATCAGGATAAGCTCGCGCGTCTTACCTTCAGTGGTGATTACGCCAGAGCGCCAGTAGCCCGTGTGCCACAAGATACCCGCCAAGATTAACTCGAGTTGCGGTTTTTTGGGGTTTTGCAGAAAATGCGGGAGCCGGAGTTGTCGAGTTTAGATCCGGCTACGCACAACGATTGAGAGTCTAAAGTCAGCATTGACTTCCTAGCTAAATTTTATACATTTAGCTGTAACCAATAACGCAATTTTGAGGGGGCTATCGTGAGAGTATTTGTTCTTGTTTTAGGACTTTTTGGATCAATCAGCGCATCTGCAGACACAGCTTGTTCGGCGCTTTCTTCGTACATCGGCACCTATCAACTTTTATCTCGTGAGTGTAATGGGCCCGCTGACGGCGTGTTTCTTCAGTTAGAAGTGGTGGCGAACGCTGGAGCTTTCACTATTTGGCACGGCGACATCGGCGTAATGCTGGAAGACAACGATAAATGCACAGTCAGCGAAGGCAAAGTGGTTGTTCAAACTTGTGCTACCGGCGCTTCATGTCTGCCGAAAGATTGGTATTACACGTTCACTAAAGACCGCGCTGTAGTGTCAATGAATCGGTGTACGTCTACGCTTGCAAAGATAAAGTAAGTTTCGGGGCTTTATAGAGAAATGGCGCACCTGATAATTACGTTCTTTTGGACAACCATCACCCAAAGGGACCGCACGTTCACATCAACGACCGCGAATTTTCGTATGAATATCTGGACGACAAAAAGCTGCTGGTTCAGTTCGGCCCAGTAATCAGTTTAAAAATAAAAAAGCCACCGGTTCGGTGGCTTTTTTATTTGAAAATTGGTTGCGGGGGCTGGATTTCCGGTAACCCCTCGCAATCATTAATAATCGGATTCGCGTAAGTAGCAAAAAGTAGCAAGACTCTAATGTTTTCCTTTAACTTGGTTTGAGTAACGTTAAAACCTTTCCTTCAGTTTCGCTCGGGAGTTTGTATCCCAAGCTCTCGGTCGCCCCCTGAACGTCTACCCCTGCTTTGCGAAGGTAGCCGTTAGTGGTCTTTAGCTGGGAGTGTCCTACCATCGACATTACTCGTGCTAGCGACACACCTCGGGCCAAAAGGTTCGTAATGAACGTTGCTCGTAAGTCGTGAAACTTGATCTCCGTGATTCCGACACCGCGACAAAACTCTTTTGTGACCTGCGCTTGATAGCCGTCTTCCCACTGTTTATGCCTTGGCAGAACCGACTCTTCATTGCCTCTTTGAAGCTTTAAGCTCTTTAAGAAGGTCATTAGGTCGTCAGAAATCGGAACCACTCGTGACCTTTGAGTCTTTGTGGGTCCGATTCCGTTTTTGTTCGTCCATTGGCGAGAAACAGTGATGATCCGGCCTTCTAGATCGACGTCGCTCCATCGGAGCGCGAACATTTCGCCTGAACGCATTCCTGTCATTAAAGCCATAGCCCAGATCGGATAAAACCGATGACCTGTGATTCTGGCTTCTTTGAGAAATGTTTCGGCTTCGCTCGTCGTCAAAACCTTTTGCTCGACCTCGGGTGCTCGCACCTGAATACCATTGCATGGGTTTCTGTCGATCAATCCCTCGTCCATCGCCATGGCAAAAAGACGTTTCACCATCTTCAAAACCGTTTTGCGATTATTCGGAGTCAGGATCGCGGCGCACTTATCGAAAATCATTTCGTGAACGTCAGCCTTGGTTATGTCAGCGATCTCTCGTTGCGCCCAATGCGGATGAATCCATTTTCGAATTTGAGTTTCGTAGTTGTAGATCGTTGACGGTTTGAACTCGATCTTCATTCGCCGCATGCACTCAGCGAACCATTCGTGCCACCTAAAGGGCACGGCCTGTTCTTTGAGCTGGGCGAGCTCGCGCTTGAATTCGAATTCAGATTTTTTGGCGGCAGGCATATTTTCGATGCCGCGCTTTCGTTTCTGAACTCGTCTTCCGCGAAGATCATAACCGTTCACGTAAACTTCGTAGAATCTCTTATCGTTCTCTGTGTAACTTTTGATTGCCATTATATGGCTCCCTTCTTAGTGAAGAGAGCTTCGCAATCACTCAGTTTGAATCTTAGACGC
>JANOUF010000420.1:0-3241 GCA_031416685.1 Bdellovibrionales bacterium | reverse complement strand
ACATCATGACTCGGCGTCCATCGAAAGATTACACCGTTGGAACGTCAGGAAACACGGTCTGGCTCAACATTAGTCGCACACACCCGAAACCGTTTTCCTTGGAGCTCCAGCTTTATTGGAAAGAGCCGCCATTTTAAGTCTAGTCAGATGGGCAAGTAGTGGCTGAAATTTAAAAGCAGATGCGACTGAAGTGCATCTGCTTTTATGTTTTAGAACTCAGGGCTTACTGAATTACTCACGTCGATTATTAGAAGGCGAACTATATTGAACGGATACAGTACTCGAAACATCTCAATTGCGCAGAACTTTCCCGTCGAAGAACTGTTTAGCTCACTAGTGGCTTTGACCGACTCTTCAGTTATGATTTTCACCAAAAAATTTATGCCTGAAGTAAACTTTTGACATAGCTTTCTATAGTAGGAACAGCGTTTCCACAGTGACTCAGTATTACTCTTAATGAATTAACAAAGTGATCGTCGACAGTTTCTCTTCCAAACATGAGAACTGGGTCGTTGCGTTTTTCTTCAAAATGCGAACCGAGAAAAGCACTGGTTTGAATCTGCGCCCGATCTAATGATTCTTGCAAAGCCATTCCTTGCTTAATTGAAAATGCAGTTACTAGCAGAAACTCGGCATATCGCAAAATCTTGTCGGGAACTCCGTTCACCGACGCAGACTGTAACGCTGTAAGCCAGCTATAAACTTGAAATACATTTTCTGAAGTCCAAGTTGAAAGTTTGATCGGCTCAATACGAGAAAACTGACGAGTCGAATGAAGAATTAAATGGATCTGATTAAAAGCAAAACGATTTTTCCAATCTTTAGTAATTACAATTTCGAAGTCCTTCTGCGCTAAGAGCTCGTTCCATTTTGCCGATGGAAATTCGCGGGCAAGAATTTCAATTCCTTCGAGCAGAGGTACTCCCGCCGCATTAATGCTCGACAGAGTACATAGCGATAACTGTAAATCAATATTTACATTTGCCTCAGTTTTCACAAACATTTCATCCGAAATGCCCACTTATCTTTTACGGGCGTGGCAAACGAATTCCGAGTAACAGGCTCCTCGACATTCAGACTTTTCGCTTTTCGAATAATAGAAATCAAAACTTTCTGATGTTTAACATCAGCTTTAAAAATCGCATGCTTTAACATTCCCATATTCACGACTTTCTCGTTATTCAGGGATACTACTTCATCGCCTACCATTAAATTTGAGGCCTTCTTACCGTTTAAGTCTTCGATAATGAATCGTGGAGGCTCGGCATAAAGCTCGTTTCTCTCAAAAGTTACGCCTAATCCGGGCTTTTCTTTCGTTTTGAAACAGAACGTTTGCGTGCGGGATCTGGTCTCTTCGCCAATATCGAAATAATTAAAATTTCGCTTCTCGCATTCGGTGGCCGCTGCTAGCCTTGCGATACAGCTCATATCGCTTTCTGAATTATTTTTAATTTCTATTTCGAAATTTGATTCAGACCGATTTGAGAAAACGATTGCGCCCGATTTCATTAAGCCTAGGTAGCTAGGTTCGGCGTGGCCAAATTCGCAGTCAAATATAGTTAATATGCAAATTAAAGATAATTTTAAATTTTTCATAAACACCAGTCTGTCTAAGACAATATCTCAAGTCACTGTTGAAGTTTAAAATCGATCGATGCAGGCCCGGTCGTCACCGACGGCTGCCCGTTTTTAGCAATAATTTACCGTGACAGGAACTATTACCCGCCGCCTTCGAAGCTTGTGCGGATCGAGAGTCCGAATAAAACCGAATCCCAAACGGCTGCGCGCCAGATCCGCTTAATATGCTTTCTGGGTCCAATTTTCGGCAATGCACTGGTTCACGCACCTTCCTGACTTCTTTCTGCTTACAACCAAACACCAAACAGCTCTCTTGGCTTACGAACTCGATCAATAAATTGATACTCAAGAACGCTCGGTCAAGGGAAGCGTGGACCCCTTTTAGGATTTGGTTGCTGACTCAGCGCCACCTCGATGTGACAATTGCGCTATGTTTAAAAAAATAATTTTCTTAGCGTTGCCCTTAGCCATTGTATTTCTGGCCGTTAGCTTTTTAATTGTACCCACATCCCAGCTATTGGAAGTTTCTGCCAATAGTTTTTATCGTAACCATCTTGTGCGGGCTCCGGCGTTTTTCTACCTCCGACATTTTAGAGAACTGAAGGCGCATTCGCGCGATACTCGCGGTCCTCCACTGCATTTGGTCGTCGCAGAATGTAGCTTTACAGATGATCCGTTCTGCCCAAAAGTTCTTAAGTGGCTATTGGATGCGGGGGAAAACGTGAACGAATACGATAACTCAGCCTTGGGTTTCACTGCTTTGCACTGGAGTGCTTACCGATGCGACGTTCTTTCTGCGGAGAGTTTGATTTCTAAAGGTGCTGACCTATCTTCGCAAGCAACCGGCGAAAAGCTCCAAGGCAAAACACCTCTTGAGGTTCTCAACATCATGGCGAAAGCCACATGCTCTGATTCAAAGAGCAAGGAGTTGATGGAAAACATGCTGACAATTAAAGCTGATCAGTAGTCACTTGAATTCCAGGCAATTGATGACCGCGAACCTTCCCTAAACCAGATCAGAGACCCTGGTCGCGTTTTTTCTAACGAATGCCTCGCTTGCTCTGATAGCCATCGAAGCATTTCTTGAAGATCTATGGCGTCATATTGAGCGCGTGAGCATTACTGTTCAAACCACACGCGGTCATCGTCGGTTGTCTTGAAGAGATACGGCTGACCGTCACGGAGAAAGCATGTGCCGAACGAAGAAAACTCTCGAGTTAGATCCGTAGGGCCTGACGCATGAAGGCCGCCGACGAAGCCGTTAGAGCGTTCATGCAAAATCACCGCAATTTCGGAATGCAATTCTGGATGCTTTATTCGCAAACTTTCAAAACTCGCGCTCTGCCGGCCTCGCGAACTAACTGAGAACACAAACCCATTTAACTCACAGCCTACAAGTAGCTTGTCTTTCTTAGACGGCATTGAAAATTTCGAGATGTATAGCACTTCGGACCAAACCCGCTTGGGAAGTTCAATAGTCATCAGCGCTGCAACGATCGTTGCTACAATAGCCAAAAGATTTTTCCCACTGCGAAATGAGGTCCAGCCTTTTTTGATATTTAGATAAATCTCGTAGCCGGCGCCGAGGAACAATAAGATTCCAAATACCGATAAAAATGCATCTGCCAAGATTCGATAGACGAGTTCGAAATAAAAATTCATA
>JANOUF010000419.1:0-9523 GCA_031416685.1 Bdellovibrionales bacterium | reverse complement strand
AAAATTTTCTCCTGAAGACCTGATTGAAATGCAGGCCGACAGCTTGATTATCGTTGCGCGCGATATAGTTCCGGTGCTCCTCAAAAGTTTGCCTACCGAAACAAAATGGTCGCGTTTAGAAGATGCAGCACTCGAGCAAATCAAAAAATGGGATTTTCGCGCAGAGAGTGATCGTGCGGGCGCAGTCATTTACGAAAAATGGATGGCAAATTTAGTTGAAGAGATCTGGAACGACAATTTTCCAAACCCGAAGCACTACTATTATCCGCGAACACAACAGACCGCGCGGATTATTCTCGATGAGCCCAATAGCAAATGGTTTGATCGCATTGAAACCGATGAAGTCGAAACACTTTCGGTGTTAGCACTTCGCTCGTTCAAAAAAGCGATCATTGAGCTTGAAGATAAGCTTGGCGATAGCCCCGAAAGTTGGGAATGGGGTGAGTATCAACCGGCAACCTTCCAACACTTTGCTAGGTTCCCAGGCCTTGACGGGAAAGAGCGAAGAACGCGCGGCCACGGCCACGCTGTCTTTGCCAATCGCGCAGTGCATGGCCCTGTCTGGAAAACGGTCGTTGCACTTGGTCCACAAGTGAAAGCTTGGGGAGTCTACCCAGGAGGACAAAGTGGGAACCCCATTAGCCGTTATTACGATACGTTCCTAGATACTTGGGCGAGCGGTGAGCTCAAGGCGCTTGAGTTTCTAAAGGATCGCGACGACAAACTTGCACATGAGCTTCGCACAATTGAGTTTCCAGCTGGAGTAGCGCAATGATGAGAATTGCAGTTTTCATATTCTTGAGTGTGAGTACTTTTTTAATTGGATTTTCTGAAATGCCCTGGTGGGCGCTCGCTTTTCCGGCATTGCTCGGTGGTCTTCTGCAGCTCACTCACAAGCGCGCGTTTATTGATGCATTCGTTGCGGCGTTTTTAGTTTGGGCAATTGTTGCAGCAACACAAGATTTCACAACAGGTTTGCGAATCAGCGCACGGGTTGCAGGCGTCTTTCATTTGCCGTTTTCGTTCTTAGCATTTGTAATGACCGGTTTGATTGCTGGTCTTGTCGCGGGGTTAGCTGGAATTTGCGGACGTTCTTTGCGTTTACTTGTACCAGGCGCTCACATGCCCATTGGAAGATAGGCTTGAGGATTTACGGGCTGTCGATTGTGCCGAATCTCAAAGTGTAAATGAACACCACTGGCTCGACCGGTGCGTCCCATCGTCCCGATCTTTTCACCTTGCTGGACGAATTGACCTTCCTTCACCAAAATTTTTTGTAGATGTGAGTAGAGCGTGGCCCATTCCGGGCTGTGTTCGACAACAATGAGATTGCCGTAACCACGAAACCCTTTTCCTGTATAGATCACGTAGCCTTTCTCAGAGGCGAGAATGGATGTGCCCTTGCTGCTCGCAAGATCAACACCCCAATGCGGTCGTTTTTTACTCGTGTCAAACTGTTGAGTTAGTCTCGCGTCGTCGACCGGCCAATCGAATGCAACTTTATCTGTCTCGCCTTTGGGATATTCATGCTGACCTAACCCCTGACCTTGGTATTCGCCAGGATGTTCGAATTCAGCCGTTTCAAGTTCGCCAGGTCCCCGGAACGTCGAGCAACTAGTCGAACAACAAACAGTGCAACTCAAAATAGAGAAGACGAAAACGAACTTTAAAAGATTAGCCATAGATTGGGAAACGCTGACAAAGTTCTTTCACTTCGTTCTTCACACGCACGAGTGTCGTTTCATTTTTTGCATCTCGGAGGACAGTAGCGATCCACTTTCCAACCTGCTTCATTTCAGATTCTTTCATTCCGCGAGTGGTGAGCGCTGGGGTTCCGATTCGGACTCCGCTTGTAACAAACGGGGAGCGCTTCTCGTACGGCACTGTGTTTTTATTCACTGTGATTCCTGCGTGGTCGAGAGCGATTTCGGCATCTTTACCTGTTAGCTCGCCTTGAGAGAGATCTAAAAGTAATAAATGATTATCTGTTCCGTCAGTCACGAGCGAGAAACCCTCAGTCATGAGCGAATCGGCGAGAACTTTCGCATTAGCAACGACTTGTTTCGCATAATCTTTAAAGGACGGTTTAAGCGCTTCACCTAACGCTACAGCTTTACCAGCGATCACGTGCTCAAGCGGTCCACCTTGAATTCCCGGAAAGATTTTTGAATTCACTTTTTTTGCGTTTTCTTCCGAACAGAGAATCAATCCACCACGAGGGCCGCGTAAAGTTTTGTGAGTCGTGGTTGTAACATAATCGGCGTACGGAATTGGTGACGGATGCACACCGCCCGCAACGAGTCCGGCGAAATGAGCCATATCGACGACCAATAGCGCTCCGACGGCGCTTGCGATCTCGCGGAACTTCACAAAATCAAGTTCTCTTGGGTACGCACTGTAACCAGCAATAATCATCTTAGGCTTATGCTGTTTCGCGTTTTCCATGATCGAGTCGTAGTTCAATCGATGAGTCTTTGGATCAAGACCATAAGAAACGACTTTATATAAAGTGCCGCTGAAATTGACTGGCGAACCGTGTGTTAAGTGGCCACCGTGAGAGAGATCCATTCCCATAATAGTGTCGCCCACGCCCACTGTCGCCAGAAACACGGCCATATTCGCTTGGGAACCAGAATGAGGTTGAACGTTTGCGTGCTCGCAGCCGAAAAGTTGTTTTGCTCGGTCGATTGCAAGTTGTTCGATGTGATCGACGAACTCACAACCACCGTAATATCGTTTACCAGGATAACCTTCGGCGTATTTATTAGTGAGAATGGAGCCTTGAGCTTCCATTACAGCTTGCGAGGTGTAGTTTTCAGAAGCGATCATCTCGAGCCCGAACTTTTGGCGCTCAGTTTCTTTATCAATCCATTTTTTTATTTCCGGATCCGCTTTTTCTAAAAACATATTTCCCCCGTCGAAGCTGTAAAAAATTTAACACTCAACTCCGAGTTTGTTCACACGTGATTCGTGGCGTCCACCCGCAAATTCTGTTTCCAAAAACACTTTTAGGATCGCAGCCGTTTGAGCGCTGTCTACGAAGCGAGCACCCATACAGAGAACGTTCGCATTATTATGTTCACGCGAAAGTTTCGCAATTTCAGGATTCCAACAAAGCGCTGCGCGAACCTTTGGATAACGGTTCGCCCGAATTGCCATGCCTTGGCCCGATCCGCAGATCAGTACGCCGCTTCCGCCTTTTGCACTGACTTCCTTCGCAACGTGATCGGCGTAGTCAGGATAGTCGACGGAATCTTCCGAGCTCGTGCCGAGATCTTGCCATTCAATTTCTGGAAACTGGCTTTTTAGTTCGTTCTTGCGAGCAAAGCCCGCGTGATCCGATGCGATTAAAAGTTTGGTTTTTTCACGAGACATACTTCCCCCCAAAAGAAGACAGGAATGGATCTACTATGGGAGATCCGATATCAAACTTTAGAAAACACGGCGCAGGCGTTCGTGCCGCCGAAGCCAAAGCTATTGTTTAAGACATGGTTGAATTTTCCATCTCGAGCAACGGCAGGAACATAATCAAGATCGCAACCTTCAGATGGATTTTCTAAATTAATTGTTGGTGGAGCGATGTTTTCTTTCATCGCGAAAATACAAAAAGCACTCTCAAGTGCGCCAGCGGCGCCGAGTGTGTGTCCAGTCATGCTCTTCGTTGAGCTAACCCAAAGTTTGCGAGCAGAGTCGCCAAACACAGTTTTAATCGCTTGAGTTTCAAGCTCGTCTCCAGCCGGAGTACTCGTTCCGTGAGCATTGATGTAACCGATTTGCTCTGGATTAAGTCGAGCATCTTTAAGCGCGTTTTTCATCGCCATTGCCGCACCGGCACCGCCTGGTGCAGGGCTCGTCATGTGATAGCCGTCTGAACTTACGCCGTAGCCAGTGACTTCAGCGTAGATTTTCGCGCCACGCTTGCTTGCGTGTTCGTAAGATTCAAGAATTAGAACAGCTCCAGCTTCTGAAAGCACGAAACCATCCCGATCTTTATCCCATGGGCGGCTTGCCATTTTCGGCTGCTCATTGCGAGTCGAGAGAGCTTTCATTGCGCCGAATCCGCCGATAGCTAAGCCATCCACACAAGACTCAGCTCCGCCCGCAACCATCACGTCGCAATGACCATCGCGAATGTATTTAGTTGCTTCACCGATTGAGTGAGCACCAGTCGCACAAGCTGAAGTCACCGAGAAGTTTACGCCTTTAAAGCCATGCTTAATGCTGATCTGACCAGAGGCCAAATTTGCGATAACCATCGGAATGAAAAACGGAGTTAAGCGATAGGGTCCGCGCTCAAGTAAAACTTTATGTTGTGCTTCGATTCCCGGAAGACCACCCATGCCCGCACCGACGATCACGCCTGTACGCTCTTTGAGTGCATCCGTGAAGCTAAGTCCAGAATCCTTTAACGCCATATCCGCTGCGGCCATGCCGAAGTGGATGAAGCGATCCATTTTCTTCTGTTCTTTCTTCTCGATATACAAATTTGGATCGAAGCTTTTTACTTCGCCCGCAAATTTGGTGTCGTATCCTGAAGCATCAAACTGCGTAATCAGATCAATTCCTGAAACTCCGTTAACACAATTTTTCCATGTCTCATCGGCTGTCAACCCAAGCGGGGAGACGATACCAATGCCAGTAACAACGACTCGTCGTTGCTCAAGCGGTGGACGTGAAAAGTTGTTAGGAGCTGCAACCATCTGAGCTTAAGCCTTTACTTATTACGCTTTGCCTTTAGCACTGAGGTAAGTGCAAACGTCTTGAACAGTTTTGAGTTTTTCAGCGTCATCATCCGGAATTTCAATTCCGAATTCTTCTTCCATCGCCATAACAAGCTCAACGATGTCGAGGCTGTCTGCACCGAGATCATCGATGAATGAAGCTTCCAATTTTACGCGCTCTGGATCTACACCGAGCTGCTCTACGATCACTTCTTTAACTTTTGGCTGAATGGCAGTTACCACTTTCTTACCTCCGACGGTTTCCAATTTCTTCTAATTTACTCAAATCTTCTTCAATACCTAATTATCTAATATGCCCACGCTACATGAACATTCCGCCGTTCACACTCAATGTGTGACCGGTGATATACTTTGCCTCTTGGCTGAGCAAGAAGCTGACAGCCGCAGCAACATCTTCGACGTCACCGAGAGTCTTTAGCGGAACTTTCGCTAAAATCGCTTCTTTGGTTTGATCGTTCAAAACATCCGTCATTTCGGTCACGATAAAACCAGGAGCTACGCAGTTGACGCGAATTTGCCTCGAGGCGAGCTCTTGTGCAACCGACTTTGTAAAGGCCTCGACGCCGCCTTTGCTGGCCGCGTAGTTGGCTTGTCCAGGATTTCCTGTCTGGCCAATCACGCTCGTGATGTTCACAATTGAGCCTGATTTTGCTTTGAGCATTAATTTAGCAGCGACGCGAGTGCAGAGAAAAACACCGCGTAAGTTCGTTTCAATGACACGATCGAAATCTTCGGCCTTCATTCGCAAAAGTAACTGGTCTTTAGTGATCCCAGCGTTATTAACGAGAAAATCGATTTTACCGAGCTTCTCGATGGCTTCAGCGAACGATTTATCGACGGATGCCTCATCGCCAACGTTGAGATGCAGGCAAATGTGCCCGCTTCCTGGAAGCGATTCTACGACCTTCTGAGCGGCATCAGCGTTGGATGAGTACGTAATTGCAACCCGACATCCATCACGCGCTAGGCGAGCAGCAATGGCTGCGCCAATTCCGCGGCTAGAGCCAGTTACCAATGCAGTCTGATTTGTGAAGCGTGCTGATTGGCCAGCCATAAAACCGGGGCTCACTTTCTTGCGGCCAAAGAAACTGCCGATTCGAAATTCTTCAATTCATCCAGGGAGTTGATATTGAACGTGCCCGTGAGTTTTGAGTCAATTTTTTTTGCAAGTCCGGTGAGGACTTTGCCCGAGCCCAACTCCACAAAATTGGTTACGCCGAGTGCAGCTAATCGCTGCATGCACTGTGTCCATTTGACGGAGCCAGAGATCTGACCAATCAACTCGTTGCGTAGTCGTTGCGGCTCTGTTGTCTCGGTCGCACTGAGGTTCTGCACAACTGGCCATGAGGCATTCGAAAATTGCGTGTCATTCAGTACAATTGCCATCACTTCTTCAGCTGGTTTCATAAGAACGCAGTGGAATGGTGCCGACACTTTTAGCGGAATCAATCGAAGTTTTGGAGTTTCAGGAGCAAAAAGATCCGTCGGTGGATTCGCCTGTAGCCACGCAATCCCTTTTCCGTGGCCGCTGATAACGACCTGCCCGGGCGCGTTGAAGTTTGCAGCTTGGATTGGTCGATATCCACTTTGATGCTCGGTCCATTTGCAAAGTTTTTCGACTTGTTCGTCGGTGAGCCCAATGACTGCACACATTCCACCTTGGCCAACCGGAACTGCTTTTTGCATTTCCTGACCACGAATACGAACCGCGCGAAGTGCATCAGTGAATTTGAGCGCGCCACTTGCTACCACGGCAGCGTATTCGCCAACGGAATGCCCAGCGCCCGCAACGATTTTTACATTCGAAATCTCTTGCGCCACGTTGAACGTGGCAGTTGAGACGAGGAGAAGTGCCGGCTGCGTATTTTCTGTGAGATTTAAGTCCGCATCGGGACCATCGAAACAAAGCTTTTTAAAATCGACTTTGAGAGTGTCACTTGCTTCTTCAAAAAGCTGCCGAGCCGATGGAAAATTCTCAAACAAAAACTTGCCCATGCCAACAGCTTGACTGCCTTGGCCCGGAAACAAAGCTCCCCACATAAATTAATACCTCAAGAGTACGCTGCCGCCTGTAAGGCCCGCGCCGAAAGCTGTGAGCATGACGTTTTGTCCACGCTTAACACGGCCATCACGAACGGCTTGATCAAGTGCGATTGGGACAGTTGCTGCAGATGTATTGCCAATTTCGTGGACGTTGATAACGACTTTTTCTTTTTCAATTCCAAAATGCTCAGCAACCGCCTCGAGAATTCGAAGGTTCGCTTGATGCGGGATCATCCAATCAATATCTTTGGTTTCAATTTTTGCCTGTTTCATAACTTCTGTGCAGCAAATGCTCATTGTGCGAACGGCGTTTTTAAAGATCTCGCGACCTTTCATCCGAACGAAGTTCAAACCTTCGTCGAGCACACGCTGTGACATTGGGATAGCTGAGCCACCGGCTGGAAGTACGAAGAGATCGCCGAGATTTCCATCAGCATAAAAATGCTGACCCATCACTGTTGAATCCTGAGTCTCAGTTGCCCGAGAAAGGATAACGGCACCGGCTCCGTCGCCAAAGAGAATGCAGGTGTCGCGATCTTTGTAGTTCACGTAGCGATGAAGAATTTCTGCGCCGACAACGAGAATGTTTTTGTAAACGCCGGTGCGAATGAATTGGTCGGCAACTGAAATCCCATAGACAAAACCAGAACATGCCGCAGACAAATCAAACGCCATGATTTTGCGAGCACCCAGCTTTGCTTGAAGGACGCAGGCCGCAGAAGGCATGAGCGTGTCTGGGCTGACCGTGCAAAACACGATGAGATCAAGATCTTGTGCTGTTAAGTTGGCAGCTTCGAGCGCTTGCTTTGAAGCGATGAGTGCTAGGTCAGTTGTGTTTTGGCCGTCAGCTGCGAGATGGCGCACCTTCATTCCGGTGCGCTCAACGATCCAAGCGTCGTTGGTATCAACCAACTTTTCTAGATCGGCATTCGTCAGAAGCTTTTCAGGAAGGTAGTGACCAGTTCCATTAATGCGAGAGCGGTATGTCGTCATCCTGTGACCGAACCCTCTGTTTTACGCTTTTTGAGCGACGACTTCTTCACCCTTGTAATAGCCGCATGAAACGCAAACGTGGTGTGGAAGTGTGAGGGCGTTGCAGTTGGCGCATTTAATTACAGTGCGCGGAACAAGGAAATCATGTGCGCGACGTTTGTCGCGACGTGAACGAGAAAGGCGTTTCTTTGGAGTTGGCATAATCCACCTAAATAAACTTAATAAAGAAACCAAAGGTTTCTATGTAAATTGGAGATGCAAAATCTAATACAAATTCCAGAAAAATCAACCCTTTAATGTATCAGTTCGATAGGGATGTCGGACCGTCTCACGTCTCATTTGCTGGAGAAGAAATAGGCATGGTCAGAAACTTGGATGGCGGTCGGGGACGGGTATGCCCTAATTTTGAGTCTAGCTGGTTCAAGAAATGCAATATTTACCTCATGAAGTTGCTGTATCAAGCCGAGATTACTATGGAAACAGCCGCTTCTGGGGGATCGCAAAATGAGAGCAAGCTTTTGGCCAACGCTTTTGCCAGTCGCGCTTCTTATTTTTATTACCGCTCCGGCGTTGGGCCGCGAGCGCGTTAAAACCAAAACTACAGCCACATCTGTGAAGCGGGAACGCGTTACGGTTTCATTCGCTGCCGACGAAGGATTTGAAGAAGCTGAACGGGCCCGCGCTGAATTCTTACGAAAAAGTCGCGACCGTCGCGCGGCGCTGAAGCGCGCGGAAGCATCCAAGCAGCCTAAAACACTTAACGTAAAAGTAGGCACAGCGCCTGTGTCGGCGACTGTTGATGAGGAACTTAATCCAAAAAACAAACGACGTGAAATCGGAATGGCGTGGAGCCGTCGCCGCATCGATAGTGATCTAAAAGAAGCTTCGATCGATGGTGAGATTGAAGATTTAAATAATGAAAAATTTGAAATCACGCCTGAGGAAAAACGCGAACTCGCAGAGTTGATGCGGATCCCATCGAGTGTTGAAGCTCCAGTCGAAAAACCATTAGAAATTGAACCAGAAGAAAAGTGGCTCGCAGTTTCGCCACTCTCAAAATCGAAATACTCAAGTCACTAAATTCGCGTGATCGACCTTAATGCAGCGGTCGCTGATGACGATGAGTCCAGCGCCGCTCGCTTTCGCTTCTGCTTCCGGGTGTGTAATTCCTAATTGCAGCCACAAAACTTTTGGGCCCTCGCCTTTTGGTCGTCGATTGAGTTCGTTGATAACAAGATCAACGACTTGGGGAATGGCATCACTCCTCCGGAAAACATCGATAATTTCGAGTGGATCTGGGACTTCAGAGAGATTTTCATAGACAGGGCGGCCGTGAATTTCTTTTAATGCGCCACCGGGACGTACTCCGCTAATTTCATAGCCGTGTTTTGAAAGGTAGCGGCTCACACCAAAGCTTGCTCGAGATGGCTCATCACTGATTCCAATCACAGCAATGCGTTTGTATTTTGTGAGGACATCTTTGATCTGTGCATCAGTCATGAATCTGAACTCCTACGTCAGAGAGTTCGATCAAACTATCGCTACGATCATAGTCGGGCAAGCGTCATTCCAGAGAGCCAAGAAGAGACAAATCAGCAAAGCACTTTGTGTCGGAACGCCTCAAGCTGGGATGACTTTACTGAAGATTAATCCGACTCCCAAAACGACATGTCTTGGTTTGAGAAACCCTCCTAAATCCATAAACCCTCTGGGTTTTTGTTCCGATAAAACTACGAGCTAAGTGG
>JANOUF010000418.1:0-6472 GCA_031416685.1 Bdellovibrionales bacterium | reverse complement strand
TTCGCTCTGACTCGACTTAAACCCTGCGAACCGCTTGCCATGTCTCACCTTGGGACGCCCACACACGCGTACTGAGAGTCCAGTTTTCCTCTGGCGGTCGGGAATCATAAGTCCATTTCGTTAAGCGGCACTGTGTGTCTTCCGATGAGACTAGGTAGGGTTTCCGATTTTTATTTCAGAGGGATTTATGCATATTCAAGGGAATTTACAGAGTGTTTTCGATGCCCTGTTTGAAATCGGAGTGATCGATCCAGTTTTAAAAATGGATTGGAAAGAAGCACGCTCAGAACAGCATTTGTACACAGGCGAAATCGCCCAAGCGGTACATGTTGTAAATGTGTGCGGACATGACGTGGAACTTTTGGTGGAAGAACTTGAAAAATTCGATGAGAAAACTCTCACTTACTTGGCAATGGAGGTCGCACGTGAATTTGCAGACTATCACGCGCGCAAAGAGCTTCACTAGAGCTCTCGCAATCATTTTGCTTTTTACTACGACGGCCGCTCACGCGGGCTGGAAGGTTGATCTTTCGCGCCGGCAAAAAGCCACACGAGACAGCGAAATCAAGCAGGATTCTCTAAAGCCGACTTCTCAAGGAGAGGAAAAATCTTTCTTGGGTTCGGTCTTCACCAATGAAGAGCCGGTTCAGGAACTCGTGATCCTCAGCACTGAACAAGGCTTTGTACCTTCCACTGTGCGAATGAAAAAAGACGGCAAATATCTCGTTCACGTTGTAAACGTAAATGAAAAAGAGAAAAACGTGAGCTTCGTGCTCGACGGATTCTCTGAACACCATGCAACGTTTTACGGAAAAGTTCGCTCGTTCCGAGTTGAACCAAAACGCGAAGGTATCTACTCGTTCCAAAGCCCTGAAACTTCGATCGAGGGTCGCTTGATCGTCGTGAACCCAACAGGCGCATCGGCACCGTCGGTTCGCGCACCGAGTTCAGAAGGGCAGTAATCGCCATGCGTGACGTACTTCAGGTTTTTCAGGAGGCGATCCGGCAGTATTTGGCTCCGATCATGCCTTTTTTGGAAGACTCATCCGTCACTGAAATTCTCATCAACGGCTTTGACTGTATCTTCATCGAACGCGGCGGGAAGCTTGAAAAAACCGAAGCTAAGTTTAGATCCGAAGATGACCTTCGCACAGCAATTAACAATATCGCACAAAGCGTCGGCCGTCGTATCAATAACGAAGAGCCGAGATTAGATGCGCGCTTGCCGGATCGTTCCCGCATTCACGCCATCTTACCGCCGATGGCGCGTAACGGGCTCACAGTTTCTATTCGTAAATTCACGCAAGCGAAAGTGAATCTAAAAGATTACATTAAACTTGGCGCACTCACTCCTGACGCTGCGAACTTTCTTGAAATCGCTATGTTCCTCGGTAAAAACGTTCTTGTTTCTGGCGGAACTGGCTCGGGAAAAACGACCCTCCTTGGGCTGCTGTGCAGTCGTATTCCAAAAGGTCAGCGCGTAATCGTTATCGAAGATGCTTCTGAATTGACCGTCGACTATGACCACGTCGTATTTTTTGAAACTCGCATGGCAGATGAGCAAGGCCATCACGAAGTTTCGATGCGCGATCTTTTGAAAAGCTCACTTCGACTTCGTCCTGATCGCATCATCGTCGGAGAAGTTCGTGGTTCAGAAGGCATGGAGCTCATTCAAGCAATGAACACGGGTCATAAAGGTTGCCTTGGTACGATTCACGCCAATTCTCCAAACGACGCACTCGTTCGCCTCGAAGCACTGGCGATGGGCGGCGATAACAAGATTAGTGAAAAAGCATTACAGTACTCAATTGCCTCTGCGATTGACCTCGTCATCCAAATTTCCCGATTAAACGACGGCAGTCGCCGAATTGTTGCAATCTCAGAAGTCCGTGGTCTCGATAAAGACTATAATTACGAAGTTGTTCCTATATTTCAGATGTCGAGCTTAGTGCGCGGCCAAGACGGTAAACTAACCGGTCAACTTGAACCAACTGGAGAAATCCCTTCGTTCATGCATGAAATTGAAGACAATCGAATTCCATTTCCACGCTCGAAATTCTTTTCGTCTCGTGCATCTTAGGGGCGCGCCCTAACATTGTTCCGATACGAGGAACATTTCCCAAACAATTCAGTAGCTCACTAACGGTGTACAGGCCGTAGGCGCTTAGAACCGCGTTTTGAGTGTCCAGGAGTGGCACAGCCATTGAAGTATCAACTTGCAGGGGAACGTATCACTTGGTTCGAGGAGAACTGTCATGGGGAGCTTGCGCGCAAAATTCACGGTCATGATCATCGGGCTCGTCACGATTGGATACAACGCTTGCTCTCCGGTGAAATTCGCCACGAGCAGCAGTAGTGACGATCTTAAACCTCTATGTACAGCTTCCGATCTTTCAAATTGCACAGCCAAGGAGAAAACCATTGCGGTTCGCGCTCCGACAACGGACGTCGACGTTTTAGTTATCGTCGATGACTCGGGGTCGATGGAGACTGAGCGCGAAAAACTTGGGTCTCGAATGAAATCTTTCACGGATCGTCTTAGCGGTCTTGACTGGCAAATCTGTGTAACGACAACAAGTCCGAATGATTCGTATCAGGGAAACCTCTACAAGTTTTCAAATGGAGACTACGTTCTCAATGCCAGTTCGCCTTCAAATGGCATCGATGTTGATCAGGACGGCATGAAAGATTTCAACGATGTATTTCTTGAAACGCTCACGAATATTCAAACTACAAGTGGTGACGAACAAGGTATCGCGGCCGCAGGTCATACAATCAAAAACTCAGGGCACAATTGTTTTCGTGACGAGGCCGCACTCGCTGTCGTCCTCATTTCCGACGAAGATGAACGAAGTGCAGGCGGTTGGCCCGACACAAAATCGAGCGACCAGTGGAAAGCCCTTCGCTCCGACAATACTCCCGAGTTTGTGTTTAGCTCAGTTCAATCTCGTTTCAACGACGATCAGAAACCTTTCACCTATCACTCGATCGTGATCCGTTCACTCAACGACGTATCGGGTGGAAAGACCTGCGCAGAAGTGCAGGGCGACCAAGGGCACTCTCCATTTTATGGGCGTCGCTATGAGGAAATGTCCCGTCAATCCGGCGGTATTGTTGGAAATATTTGTGCGGATGATTACGGCGTTGAGGTTTCGGGGTTTGCAGATCGAATTAGGAAAACGCTTCAAGCCGTCACCTTGGAATGCGCTCCCGTAGGTAACCCGGTCATTTCGCTCTCGGCCGGTAATGAACCTTATTCAATTCTCGGCAACAAAATCGTTTTCAACAACCCAATCGCTCCCGGAACATTGGTCACCGTGAAATATTACTGTGGTCAATAATTAAGCTAATGCATTGCGCCTGTCGTGAGCACATCCAGTGTTTCGAATGGGTTAGATAGTCGCCGCTTAAATCTTACGCAGTCAGCCGTTAGGCAAGGCCCCTGAGCGGGCCTTAACTTCTTGTAAGCACCCGGTTTTCTAGAGTACAAACGTGCGTGCTTTTTAGCTGCAAAATTAGCCATTCAATTCTCACATATCTTGACCGCCAGGGTGCGGATCTCAGCGCGTTGTTTGAAGCGTGCGAGTATCCATCCGAATTTTTGCGCAACCCAAGTCATTGGCTTGAAGCAGATAAAATGGAAGAGCTGCTGACGTTTTTTCGCCGCGACTTCAATCGCTATTCACGCGATGGAGATTTAATTAGCGAAGCAGGTCATACATGCAAAGATCTTCGTTCGTGGGGCGTGCTCGATAGCGTTTTGAGAATGATGCAAGCGCCGAAAGATATCTACGCACAACCTGATCGCTTCATGTCTTACTTCGTGAGTCCTGCGCCACCGGTCGGTAACGTGAACCGCGAACCAAATTGTATATTCTTTGAAATTCCAATCTCCGCTACTCAGTATCCGCTCGTTACAAATTATCTTCGTTCTGCACTAGAGGCATTGCCGACCTATGTGGGTCGACCTTTAGCGACTGTCGAGTGGAATGAGATTCGTCTTTCGATCGATTGGTCAGAGAATCAGGAAAGTTTCTTTGGTGGTGAAGTTTCGGTTCCTTCACACTTAAGCCCCGATGTCGTGCGCGGAGTGATGGCTACCCTTGAGGCCACAACGAAACAACTCGACGATGCGAAAGCTCAACTTGCTGAGCGCGATCGCGAATTGCAACTCATGAAAACGAAAGCAACATCGGCACCGAGCGACGATGACAATGCAGAGCCACAGTGGCTAGCACTCGCAAATGGAATGCGCGCGGAAGTCAGCCAGCCCGCTCAAGAAGTCCTTTCGCATATTTATCGGCTGAACGATTACATGACTCGCGCGCACCAACTCGTCACTCTTCTTATCAATCAAGGCCGCAATACTCCGCAAGTACAAGAAGCTATGCGCCGAGTGGATTGGACAATCATTCAAGCTGAAACTCCAGGCGTTGTGAATCAGGCGGCACTTGGTGTACGAAAAATTCAAGAGATCGTACAAGATCTCGCGATGCTCGCGAACGCAGACAAAACAGCCGTCGCAGTTCCACACAAAGTATCGACGAATTTGAATTCGTTAGTCGCAAAAGCAGTTGAGTCCATACAAGGTCTTGCGAGCAGCCGAGTGAAATTAGATCAGCATCTGCTCCTTGATCGCGATGTGAAATGCGAACCGAAGCCGCTCGAGAAAGCACTGATGAACATCGTGAAGAACGCTGTACAAAGCATCGATGGCGATGGATCAGTTCGGATCGTCACACGACCAAGTGGTACACGCGCGGAAATTGAAATTTCAGATACAGGCGTCGGCATGAGCGAAAAAGTTCTAAGCCGCGCAACAGAACCATTTTTTACAACACAAGCACCCGGCAAAGCCGCCGGACTTGGTCTCACGCTCGCACACGCGATTGTTCGTGACCACGACGGCTCGATGAGCCTGAAGAGCCAACCCGGTCACGGCACGACTGTCGTGATCAGCTTGCCACTTTAATTATCCCCGAGAAGGAGTTCAGAGAACATGTCCGAAATCGCAACACTCAACGCCCGTGAAATTCTTGATAGCCGTGGTAATCCAACCGTCGAAGTCGACGTCATCCTCAGCAGTGGTGCGATGGGACGTGCAGCAGTTCCGAGTGGCGCTTCGACAGGTGCGCACGAAGCTGTTGAGCTTCGTGACACGAGCGAAAAAAGATACTTGGGTAAAGGTGTTCGGAAAGCGATTGAAAACGTTAATGAAATAATCGCGCCTGAAGTCGTCGGCCTCGATGCTTTCGATCAACCAAACATCGATCTTGTTCTTCGCGAAGTGGACGGAACAAAAAATAAAGCGAAACTCGGTGCCAACGCGATTTTAGGTGTTTCACTTGCTGTCGCCAAAGCTGCTGCGAACGAAGCTGGATTGCCGCTTTACCGATATATCGGCGGCACAAATGCGTGTCGCTTGCCTGTTCCGCTCATGAACGTGTTAAACGGTGGTGCACACGCGGACAACGGTCTTGATGTGCAAGAGTTCATGATCGTTCCTCTCGTTGGAAATCGCTTTAGTGAGTCACTTCGTGCGGGCGCTGAAATTTTTCATACGCTGAAAAAGATTTTGAACAAAAAGGGCCTTGCGACTGGCGTTGGCGACGAAGGTGGTTTTGCACCAAAGCTTACGGGCGGGAACAAACAAGCTCTCGAGCTTTTGATGGAAGCGATCGAAGTTGCAGGGTACGCCGCTGGGAAAGATATTTTCCTCGCACTCGATGTCGCTGCAACTGAACTTTACAAAGACGGCAAGTACACTTGGGAAGGCAAAAAAATTACTGGCACAGAGCTCGGTGATATTTATCGCTCTTGGACGAAGCAGTTCCCATTTGTCAGTATTGAAGACGGCTTCTCTGAAGACGATTGGGATAGCTGGAAAGCGTTTAATAAATCAGATGGAACTAAACTACAGCTCGTTGGCGATGATTTATTCGTGACAAATCCTGAGCGCGTTGCTCGCGGGATCAAAGAGCAAGCGGCAAACGCTCTTCTCGTAAAAGTAAATCAGATCGGGACATTGACTGAAACTTCAGAAGCAGTGGCGCTTGCTCAGCGCGCAGGTTTCAGAACGGTGATGTCGCATCGAAGTGGTGAAACTGAAGACTCAACGATTGCGGACCTTGCGGTTGCAATGAATTGCCATCAGATCAAAACGGGCAGTTTATGCCGTGGCGAGCGAACCGCAAAGTATAACCAACTTCTTCGTATCGAAGAAGAGTTGGGCAACGTCGGTCTCTACTGGGATCGTGGCGCCTTTCTTTCTACAAACTCTTAGCCCTGGAACTCATGTATACCGGTCGACTGGTATACATGAATTCCGGTATTGTTATGGTCTAGGCCCGCTGGTCAGCGGGCCTCTATTCAAGCTACTCTAGATCCATGCTTGCCAACTTTGCTCGACGCCTCAATGACCTCTCCAATCAGCCAATAAAAATATTTTGGATTTGCCTATGCCTCGCGATCG
>JANOUF010000417.1:0-5065 GCA_031416685.1 Bdellovibrionales bacterium | reverse complement strand
GAGTTTTTGGAACTAGCTAATAAAGCCCACCTCATTCCGGCAATCGAGAAGGTTTTGGAGTTGGAATTCCCGAAAAAGGGTTTCAAAATTTCAATCAAAGACGTCAGCAAAATCAATGAAGCCCTTGCGAAGGGATCCGAGCGCGATCTCAATGAGATCCTCAAGGAAATTGAAGGCGCTAAGCCGGAGCAACTCCTTGCCAATCTGAACAAACCAAGTCGCTAATATCTCCTCGTAAAATCGTTGCCGTGCCGTCCCGACTGTCGTCTTTTTTGACAGTCGGGAATTAATGTAAATGCGTGCCGTTGAAACTTGCTCCTCTTAAGTGCGCCTGAGAGGATGCAGCCCTATTGCGTCTCGGGAGCGGTTGTGATTTCTGGTTTAAAACAAAGTGCATTAGGTTTCGTGATTTTCACAGCTGCCATGGCTGCGATTGCTGATCCCGATTGGTCGCGCGATTTTTTGGTGCCAGACAACGGTCGCTCAAATCCATACGAGTTGTCTCAAGAGGAACTTGCACCGACGATTCGCGAAGGAAAACTACACGCTCTTCACTATCCTGTCGAGGTGACGGGAGTGTTGATGCCATTGGTTGGCGTTCGCGACGTCCGTTTCGTTGGGCAACGTTGGCTTGGTTTGCAAAAATATCCAATGCAAGAAGGAGCGGGCGTTTATTTCGTTCCATTTAAAAATGGTGAGCGGCCGACGGACCGAATGGGTTTTTCGATCCTTGAAACAAAAAATGGTGCAGGCGTAACGGTCAGCTGTGCACAATGCCACACTGGCAACCTCTTCGGTCGCAAAGTCATCGGGATGACCAATCGTTTTCCTCGAGCAAACCGTGCGTTTGTGTTCGGGAAGCTTGCGACAAAACCGGTTTTGCCTGAAGTCTTTCGGGTGGTAACAGGTGCAAGTGCGGCCGAAACAGAGCTGTATGCAAAATCACGCGAGTCACTTCAATTTATCGGGTCAATTCCTCCATTGCAGCTCGGTCTTGATACATCGCTTGCACATGTTGCACTTTCTCTAGCGCGCCGTTCGCAAGATGCTTGGGCTTCGAAAATTCCAGGATTGAAAGCGCGACCAGAGCCGCTTGCAACCTTCCATGCCGACAGCAAACCAGCGGTATGGTGGAATTTGAAATATAAAAATCGATGGCTCTCTGATGGATCAGTCGTCTCAGGGAATCCGATTTACACAAACATTCTTTGGAACGAGATCGGTCGCGGGACGGATCTGCACGTGTTGGATCAATGGCTAAATAAAAACGACAAAATTATCCGCGAATTGACGACTGCTGTATTTTCAAGCGAGGCTCCGCGTTTTACCGATTTTTTCCCTGCAGAAAAAATCGATTTACTGACAGCCAAGTACGGACAAAAACTATTCAACCAAAGTTGTGCGAAATGCCACGGCATTTACGATAAAGCATGGGACCTTCCAAATTCATCGGAGCTTTCTCTTAGACAGCAACTGCGCACTCTTCGAGTGAACTACAAGCCAAAAAAGCCTGTGTTTGATGTCGGAACGGATCCGCAACGACATCAGGGTATGGCGTCTCTTGCGCAACTGAACAATCTCGAAATCTCACGTCGAAACGGAATCGTGATTGAGCCGCAAAAAGGTTATGTGCCACCGCCACTCGTCGGCATTTGGGCGCGTTGGCCGTATTTCCACAATAACTCGGTACCGAGTCTCTGCGCGGTGCTGACTCGACACGAGAATCGCCCCGTAACTTACTGGGCGCGAGAAGCAAACGACCCGAACAAAGATTTCGATCTCGAGTGCAATGGCTACCCTAGCGAGCGCCCGACGACTCTTAGTAACCAATGGTTCTACGACACCCGACGCCCAGGTATGCGTAACACCGGCCATGATGAACGTATCTTGCTAAAAGACGGCAAAGAAATTTTCTCTAAGGAAGATAAACGCGCAATTATTCAATTCTTGCAGACGCTTTAAAGACTTGAAACTGCGTGCGGAGAGTTTGGAGCGAAGTCCTCAAACTCAAGAAGCTTACGAGAAAAATCTACGAGTAAAAACCGCGAACTATCATCCGGTGAAATTCCACCGTGCCAGATCGAACCGTCCTCTTTCTCGATGTAGACTGGAACTGCGCGAACTGTCCCCGGAAACACCATCACTTCAACAGAGTATGCATCATTTGGTGTAACACCTTTTCGCGCTGGCTCGATTTCGACTACCGGTTTAGCTTCGAAGTTTTCGGCAAAGTATTGAAGTGCAGTTTTTTGTTCTATGCTTAAGACGCCAATTTCTTTTGAAATCGGGCCGTCCCAGTTGCGGCCTGAAACTGTGATTGCGCCATCACCGAGAACTCGCACGATTAATTTTGCGTGAAAAGATGAGATCGTATATTCGATAATTGTTTGTTCAGGTGCAACAATGAAAGGTTTGTGGTCAACCTTAGCTGCGCGATATTTTTCAAGCGGCGCCGCTAACTCAACCGATGCAAGAGTGCGAACGATGCGAGCGAGATTTTCTTTATGTGCAAGTATCCCAGAATCAAGAGTGAGAACATGTTCTGTTGAGTTGTCTTGAACCCAATTCACTTTGCCGCTGTTTTCAATCACGACCTTGCGGAGTCCGACTTGCGTGGTCACCAAAGCGTCATCACTAAACTGCGGCTTCACGATGAGTGATGTGCGTGGATTAGCAAAATAGTTGGCGGCAATGATTGTGCTCGCCAGTATAACTATTTTCGAAACGTTACGCACTGATAACACTCCCCGAAGTTGGTAAGGTCTATCAGTGCAAGCAATGCGCCGGGTGAGATTGATCTAGAGCTACACTCACCGTCTATGCCGATGACTGTGAACAGTAACTAGCCAGTAGAATCATCCACGATGAAGTTATCAGGCCAATTTAGAAAGTGAGACTTCGTGTCTCATTTTGAGATTTTGCCTCTAGGTTCGTCGTCGACTTGGATGTCTTGATTCTGTGGCGGCTCAACTGTCGGAGGTGTTGTTGGCGTTACAGTAACTCCCGACGGGCGTTTCTTGCTGCAAGCGAAAACAATGCCCTCGACTGAAGAAAGTTCGCGCTGGAGCCCCAGCCACTCGTCCGTGACCTCAGCCGTAGTCATAGCTTCTGCAGGAAATTCGGCGAGCAATGTAATGGTGAGCGCATCGTCTTCATCTGTCGTGATCGTTACTGGCTTTCCGGATTTTGCGAGCAATGCCATGACTTGCAAAACGGTTTCTTTGCTTGCGCGATTTTCTTTGTTGAGCGTAGCGAAATGTTTCATGGCGCCTCCCGACCCAGTTAACCTGAGACAATAGATAGCCAGTCAGCGAGGCGATGAGTACCTGTTTAAAGTTTAGAGTTCTTCACATTGTTTTGCTATTGCGCGTCGGTTGGTCCGCTGGCGGGGATTCGCATTTCCATGTTCTGTGTCGCACCAGGAGATTGGAAAATCGTTCTATCATTTTCGATGATCTGGCCTTCGGCACTGGTAAGCTGCATTTTTGGTTTATCAAAATACAATTCCGACAACCACTCGCTGTCATCGATTGAGTTCGAAAGAATTTTGAACGACGGCGTTTTTCCCGTAACCATTTGAACTATTGAAGCGGCAGTAAAGTCGAACAAGTAGGTCTTGGGTCCCCTCGTATGCATGAAACCGTAACCCGTCATGTATTTGAACGGAACATTACGCACCATTACCGAAGCGTTTTGAATTTCAGGCACGAAACGTGGCCCATTTATCGCAACTGTCATGTTCAGTCGATTCAGAGGTACTTGTGGGCGCATGCATTTTGAAGGCGATAGATCATAAGTTTGAATTTTGAACGACTGACCTTGCCCAGTGAGTTGCAGACGTCGCTCGCAAAGCCCAACTGCGAGTTTTCCAAACTTGCGGTCTTCAAGAGAGAAATCAAAACCACCTTCAAAATCGAGATCCTGCGCTAAATATTCTGGGAAAGTCGTTTGCTTGACGGTTCCACGGATTCGCTGTGCAACCACTTGATCTTTATTTGCAGTTACACCACCTAGATCAAGATCAAACGCACTACTTTGAATCCAAACGCGGTCGAGTTGGCCTTTGCCCTTTTCAATCATCAAATTATCTACCAAGAAGCGCGTAAGATTCAGTTTTTTAACCGGGCTAAATACAACTTCAAAATTTGAGATGTCGATTTTCTTAAATAAGAACTGGGAAATAGGTTTTGGTTTAAAGCCGTTTGTCTGAGCTTGTGGCTCAGGCATAGGAGGAGGTGCTGCTTCCTCGATGCTCTTTGTTTTTGGTGGTGAAGCCGCAAGTGCTACCAATAACATTGGATTGAAAACGTCTGGCGCGTGAATTTTACCGCCGTTAATAGCGAGCTCTTTAACTACGATTTTATTTTTCATCAAATCGAGAAGACCTAGCTTAAGAGTCACTTTCTCGAGAGAAAAATCGTTGGCAGTACCACTGACGCTGATGCGATCGATTTTAATTCCGCGTGCGATAGAACCGTGTGGGTTTGTAACTTCAAACCCTGCGAGCTCAAGATTCTGTGCAATCTTTTTAATTGGCAGTGGGGAGAACAGGGCTGCGTATAGAATACCACCGCTGATCGCAAGCATGATTCCCATAGTTGCTGCGAATTTTATCCATGCACCAGGCGATGGCTCTTGAGCCATTGGATCAATAGAGATGACCTGAGTTCTGCTCATCAGGTCGTGCCATCCGCGACGTTGTTTGTTGCAGAAGATCCACACGAAACCCAAAGCGAATACTGCGAGTGAGATCAAGCGACCTAGCGTTTCACGAAGGAGGACGTTCATGAAATTGAGTTTGCCGCCGTCGACGCTTACGAGTTGCAACTTCATAACTTTCTTGCCGACCGTGAAGCCGTATTGCCACTGCAATAGAGTGTAATAAGCGATTGTGACAAAACCGTTTAATTGCATGATCAGTTTTGGATCTTTGATGCCTTTGAGCGAAGCTAAAAAGCCTGCGAGGATCGCAATTAAGATCGAGTCGATCGTCATCGCTAGGTAGCGCTGTTTTGGCCCTGCAGGAATTGACTCCGCTAAGAAAATATCTTGTTCAAATTTATTA
>JANOUF010000416.1:0-4882 GCA_031416685.1 Bdellovibrionales bacterium | reverse complement strand
GGGCCGAGTCCCATGCGCTCCGGCTCAAGACCCGCAAAGGCATACGTTACAATTTTTGCGATTGGTTTTAGTCCAAGTTGATTCGCTTTTTCGCGACTCATAATTAAAACCATCGCAGCACCGTCCGTAATTGGACATGCGTTCGCAACCGTAACAGTGCCTGTATTGCGGTCAAAGAATGGTTTTAGTTTCGCAAGCTGTTCCATCGATTGATTTTCGCGAGGACCAACGTCTTCGGAAATAATTTCTTTGTACTTCGGTGGAACAAACACCGGCGTGATTTCTTCTTTCATGCGACCTTCTTTAGTCGCCGCAACTGCACGTTGATGTGAACGAAGTGCGAAGCGATCTTGTTCTTCGCGTGAAATATGAAATTCTTTTGCGAGGATTTCTGCTGTATCGCCCATGTTTTTTCCGACGAAAGGATCAGTTAGGCCCTCAATGAGAGAAAATCTCGGCTTATATGGCGTTTTAGCAAATGGCGCTGTCGTTGCGAGTTCTTTAACTTGCAAAAGATCTGCTTTTAAAAGTCCCGCAAGGGCTCCGAGCTTTGCGCTTGTCGTACGTGCTGAGGCAAGGCTTCCGAGAATAGTTGTGAATGCTTTGCTCATCAAAATTGGCGATTGCGACATGCTCTCTGAGCCGCCAGCGATGATGACGTCAGCCATTCCCGCTTTAATTTTGTCAAAGCCAGTGGAAATGGACTCAAGTGCCGATGCGCAATTGCGATGCACTGTGTGCGCAGGCACACGTTGCGGCACGCCTGCATTGAGTGCAATGACGCGACTGATGTTCACCGAGTCAGGAGGTCCACCAATGTTTCCGATGATCACTTCGTCGATCTCGTTTGGATCAAGGTTTGTTCGCGCGAGCAACTCTTTAAGAGCGATGCGACCAAGTTCGGCTGGGTGAATATCTTTGAGTTTGGTATCGGATTTCGCAAATGGTGTGCGAACGCCGTCGATAATTACAACGTCCCGGTTGTTGCCCGACATGAAAAACTCCTTGGCAGAATGCTGGTATTGATCGTTGAGAAGGGACTCGGTTCAAGTAGGTCGCTTGAGGCCCTAAGTTGTCAATCATCGTATCACATGACCACGAGCATCAAGCCTTTACTATTGAACGCCTTTTTCGGAAGCTCGTCATCTCGCGACACTTCATAAATTTCTAAAAAGTAGACAGCTTTGTGCGCGCGATTTTTAAGGAGAAAGAATGGCGACCGATCAAGACGCCTTGGATTATCACAGCAGTTCGCCGCCAGGAAAAGTTGAAGTCATCTCAAGTAAGCCGTGCAACACCGACAAGGCATTGTCGCTAGCCTACTCTCCAGGTGTAGCCGCACCCTGCAAAGAAATCGCAAAGAACCCAGACAAAGTTTACGACTATACGTCTAAAGGAAATCTCGTTGCCGTGATCACGAACGGTACTGCGGTACTTGGTCTAGGTGATATTGGGCCTCTCGCTGCTAAGCCAGTAATGGAAGGCAAAGGCGTTCTGTTTAAACAATTCGCAAACATCAACGTCTTTGACTTAGAACTTAATGCAAAAGATCCAGACACTTTCGTGAACGCTGTTAAAACTCTCGAGCCAACCTTTGGTGGAATTAATCTTGAGGACATCAAAGCTCCAGAGTGTTTTGAAATCGAAGAACGATTGAAGAAGGAAATGAAGATCCCCGTCTTCCACGATGATCAGCACGGAACTGCGATCATCTCAGGTGCGGCACTGATAAACGCCTGCTTAGTTACGAAACGCAAAATGGGCGAGATCAAACTCGTAGTGAATGGCGCTGGTGCCGCTTCAATTTCTTGTGCCAAAATTTTTATCGCACTCGGCGTGAAGCCTTCGAATATTCTCATGGCCGATTCTAAAGGTGTGATTTACAAGGGCCGCACCGATGGAATGAATAAGTACAAAGAGCAATTTGCTGTTGAGACAAAAGCGCGCTCGCTTGCGGATGCTTGCAAAGGTGCGGATGTGTTCGTAGGCCTCTCCGTTGCAGGTGCAATGACCAAAGAAATGTTGATGACGATGAACGATCGCCCGATCGTTTTTGCGATGGCGAATCCCGATCCTGAAATTGATCCGAATGTTGCTAAAAAAGCTCGTCCCGATGTGATCATGGCCACAGGGCGATCCGATTTTCCGAATCAAGTGAACAACGTTTTGGGTTTTCCTTTTATTTTCCGTGGTGCTCTCGACGTTCGAGCGACCCAAATCAACGAAGAAATGAAATTAGCGGCGGTTGATGCACTTGCGCGCTTAGCACGCGAAGATGTTCCGGAACGAGTGTCGGCAGCGTATGGTGGCCAGGCGTTTTCGTTCGGTCCCGATTACATTATTCCAAAGCCGTTCGATTCGCGTGCACTTTTGTGGGTTGCTCCCGCAGTTGCGAAAGCCGCGATGGATTCAGGTGTTGCGCAAAAACCTATTAAAGACTTTCAAGTTTATCACGATCAGCTTGAGTCTTTCCAAGGTGCCCGCACAAGTTTTGTTCGCTCAGTCATTCACCGAGTTAAAACGCAGACCAAAACAACGAATAATGAAGCTCCGATTATTGTTTTCCCAGAGGGAAACAGCACAAAAGTTTTAAAGGCACTTCATGTGATTATCGAGGAAGGCTTCATTCGCCCCGTTTTGTTGGGCGATCCTGAAATCGTTCTTCAGCGGATCGAAGAGCTTGGCCTTGATCATTTAAAGAAAATTCCAGTTTGGCGTCCAATGAATCATCCGATGTACCCGGAGTACGTCACAAAACTTTATAAAATGCGCCAACGTAAAGGCGTCATGTTCCGCGAAGCCGAGCGCTTGTTGAACAACCCAGATTATTTTGCGGCAATGATGGTTCACACTGGTGACGCAGAAGGTATGGTTTCAGGCGCAACGCAAAATTACGCGGATGCAGTTCGCCCGATCCTTCAAGTGATTGGAACCGGCAAAAGAAAAACCGCATCTGGTTTGAATATTGTCTTGGTAAAAGATCGAATTCATTTCTTTGCAGACACGGCTGTTAACATCAATCCAACTGCGGAACAGATTGCGACTATTGCGATTCACGCAGCACGAGTGGCGGAATATTTCCGAATTCCTCCTCGGATCGGAATGCTTTCGTACACGAACTTCCGTTCGATCGGCGAGAATCCAAAGAAGATGAGGGAAGCCGCTGAAATCGTGCGGAAAAATTATCCGCACTATATTGTTGATGGTGAAATGCAGGCCGATACTGCAGTTAATCCAGAAATCGTTGAGCGGATCTTCCCGTTCTGTGAAATTAAAAACGGCGCGAACATTTTAATTTTCCCGAATCTTGATTCAGGAAATATTGGCTACAAACTCGTTCAGCAGCTCGGCAAAGGTGAAGTTCTTGGGCCATTCTTGATGGGCGTACAAAAACCAGCCAACGTCATGCAGAGAACTTGTACCGTGGAAGATATCGTGAACACGACGGCTCTCACGGCTCTTCAGGCGCAAGCTATGAAGGCGATGCCGACGACGGTCGCGGAAATTAAGATCTAAACGCATATAGCTAAACTCGACTCTACGAAGGTCCTGTTGCCGGCCGTGATCTCAAGTTGGGAAAAAAGAACCTCAGCAAAGTAAACCTAATTTGCGTTATCGGCTCACTTTGAGTCGACCATGTTTTTTTAAAATCTCGAAGCTATACAGTTTCGTTGCTGGCATTTAAAATCTTTCAATAACACCGCATCATTTCGCACCGTTAGCTTTAGTCCTGCCACTGCCTAACCGAAAACTAACATGTACGAAATCTAAAATGTTTTCGCGGAGTTTTGGTGGGACGTTGGTTTAAAACTTCATTCACGCAAGTGATGACGGTAGTCGTAGCGGCTGCTTTTGTTTCTGCATGCGGAATGAAGGGAAAACTTAAACGCCCCGGTGAAGACGACGGGTTAAGTAACGGTCTTCCTCCTGCGACGGCTCTCGGTTGGGTAGAAACTTCTCCGCACAACGGTCTAGCCGTAACTGCTCGATGGACAAAATCAACAAGCCCAGATGTTATCGGTCAAGGTATTGAATTCTTCAGCGACGCTGGATGTTTTGCTTCTCATTCAACTCTCGTGTTAGCAGCCTCATCAACAAGCCAAACTTTTACTGGGCTCGATAATAATTTTTATTCTTTCAAAATTACGACCGCTTCGTCTGAGGGCGACTCCACGAGAAGTGCTTGTTCACCTTCGATGAGGCTTAACGTAAACGTAGCACCTGTGATCACAGCGGCTTGCGCTGGATCTATTGTGCAAGATTCTGCGTACGCATGTTCGCCTGGTGTAACCGATGGTGACGCTGGGGACACGCAAACTTGGGCGTTTGCTCCAGCGAACACTTGTGCTTGGGCCTCGATTAATTCTTCTTCGGGTGCGATTAGTGGAACACCAAACGATGATCAAGTTGGGTCTTGTGTTCTCGCGTTTAAGTCTAATGATAGTCAAGCTGACTCAAACATCGAGTCGATTGCAATTACAGTTACGAACTTAGTTCCAACTCTTACCATTGCTGACGCAAACGTCGCTGAAGATGCAGTTGCTGCTGTAGCTAGAAACGATGCGGCTGTTCAATCTTCTGAAGAAGGCTACGGTACTTATGCATTAATCGCTGCAAGCGGTACTGCTTGTTCTGCGAATGGATCGGTATCAATTAGTGCTGCAACTGGTGCTGTCACCTACTCGCCTGCTTTGAACTATGTAGGCGTGTGTAACGTTAATGTTCAGTTCAATGATGGTAACGGTGGAATTGTTGCTGACGAGTTTGCTGTTACTGTTTCTGCAGCTAACGATGCGCCGGTTGTTGCCGGAGCTTGCGCAACTTCAGCGACTGAAGATGCAGCTTATGCGTGTTCTCCTTCGGTCACAGATTCAGATATTGG
>JANOUF010000415.1:0-8799 GCA_031416685.1 Bdellovibrionales bacterium | reverse complement strand
AAACAATTTCCGTGTAACCATTGACCTGCAGAGATGCTTGAAGAGCGTGAACGTTTGATCGCCTAATTTGATGACTCAACGGCGTTTCAGCGACGCTAACGAGCTCATCGCCAGTTGAAATGATGTTGATTCGCGGACTGCGAGCTGTGTTGAGAATCGTTTTGCCAACGCTAGCCGCAATTCCCCAACGAGGACCATTGAGGGTTGTGTCTTTTTTTAATAAGACATCGCCTTGCTTACAATCACTGCCAGCTAGATGCACGTTCTCGAAAAGCTTTCGTGCTTGCGCAGCTCGAAGCTTTGCTACGCCATTTTCAATAATCAAATCTTCGTAGGGAATTACAACATCGGCGCTATGAGGAAGAGGTGCGCCGGTCATGACTTCAACGCAACTGCCTGACTGAAGCTGACCTTGCGGCTCGCCGGCAGCAAGAATGCCTGCGATCGCGAACTGAGTTTGGCCCGCGCTGATTGCACTCAAAGAAACTGCAATGCCATCCATCATCACGCGGTTATAAGGTGGATAATCGCGATCGGCGAGAACGTCTTCCAGAATCATGGCCTTGGATGATTGACCAAGATGAACATTCGCTTCGCCAAACGACGGCATAGTCTCACGAATGATTTGCGTAGCCTCTTCAACTGTAATCATATTCAGCACCACTCATACTCTAGGGGGCTGCAGCTGCCAAGGAATCGGGGCGTGACCCCTTTCGTTTCTTCATAGATATCAGCAGTAGAAACAGTGGGTCTTGCTCTGTTTTGCTGTTTATGGTGTTTATAGGCGAATGGAAGCTAGTTTTGACCTTTGGCTCGAGTACCTTTTGCGTTTCTCCCACCTTGTGGCCGGAATCGCTTGGATCGGAAGCTCATTCTATTTCATTTGGCTCGACAGCAGCTTTTTGCCACCAGCCCAGCCTCGACACAATGTCGAAGGCGAAGTTTTTATGGTTCACGGTGGCTTCTATTATCAAGTCGAAAAAAAGAAGATTTACCCTGGAGAACTACCAGATTTACTCCACTGGTTTAAGTGGGAAGCGACGCTAACATGGATCACTGGATTCTTACTTTTAATCGTCGTCTATTTTCTAAACGGCGCAAGCCTCTTGATCGATCCGCGAATAGCACAGCTCACGCAATTCCAGGCCATCGGCATGACTCTTGGAATGATTGTCGGCTCTTGGATTTTCTACGACTTCGTTTGGTTAAGTAGGCTCTTTAAGTGGGATGCTGTTCGAATCATTCTCTCGGTCGGTTTCTTCGGGAGTTTGATTTACCTCTCAACGCAAATCTTCAGTGGGCGTGGTGCATTCATTTTGATCGGCGCGATTTTTGGGACGCTAATGCTGTTGAATGTTTGGATTCGGATTCTCCCGGGCCAAGCGAAGATGTTAAAAGAGGCTCAAGCGGGACATGTGCCTGACTACTCGGTGAGTTTAAAATCAAAAGTTCGTTCGGTACATAATACTTACTTTACGTTTCCTGTTCTGTTCATAATGCTCAGCAACCACTACGCGGCTGTTTATAATCATCAGCAAAGTTGGCTACTACTCATTCTTTTGACCGTTTCTGGAGCTTTGGTTCGGCACGCAATGGTGACGAAACGAAACGTTGAACGCTGGACGATGTTGCCTGCAGGGCTTGGAATTCTTGCTCTGATCTTTATGACGGCTAAAACTGGGGGCCCGATCGTGATTCAGCCAGATGGGCCTGTCGATTTCGCGCGCGTTTCGGCTATTGTAAAAGAACGTTGTCTTCAGTGTCATAGCACCGCAAACACCGACGATATTTTTAAGGTAGCTCCAAACAATGTGATCTTTGAAACCGAAGACTCACTTAAGGCATTCAAACAACAAATCCTGCAGAGAGTTGTTGTTGAAAGAACGATGCCTCTGGTTAATAAGACCAACATGACCGATGAAGAACGCGCAGTTTTAGCGACGTGGCTCAAGCAGTAGCTTAATCAGTAAAAACATGAATGCGGTTAATGCCACCATCCGGGAAAACCTTAATCATCAATTCTGAAAACGACTCTTTCGACGTGATCAAAACGTCTTTTTGATTTCCCGCATACGCTTTGACGGGAACTTTAGAAGTTAGTTCTATCCATTCGTCATTTTTCTTTCCAAAAACACTTACTGCTCGCGGGTTGTTGTTCACAAAGAACTTAAAGTCGAAACGAACCTTTCGAATTCGAGCAGGTCTTGCTAAGCGAAGCTCGACTTTTTCATTGTGCTCTGGCGTTCGACTTCTGGCTGATTCAAAACCATCGAACATATGAAGTGGAATAAACGGCGAAATGACCTGGGCTCCCGGACCATAATGCTCGTTACTCACATGAACAATATTGCCGCCGTACGCAAGACTTGCCTGATCAATTTCAGGCGCGCGAGTACACATGCGGTTCTTTTCGATTTCAGCCTCAGTCGGGGAGTAGGGGATCACGAGAGGCTTTGAAGTTTTAGGAATGACTTCATTATAGCGAGTGCAACTTGCCGCCCCTGTTCCTTTGAACTGAGAAGCTTGTTCGGAAGGAAGGTCACTGTATAGGCCTAGTCGAGTTAATCCGCCGTCAGGATAGGCCTGTATTTCAATTTCCGAATACTTGCGAGTATCCGATGGGAGTCGCAATTTGATCTCGCTATGGCCGAGTAGGTGAGTTTTTGGAAGGACTTCTCGCCACTCAAGCGAAGCATTCTCACGCGCAAGTAACCGAACATGCTCGACCTGATTTCCATCATGATATTTCGTCGATATCCACGCGTAATTTAACGAGCTAGGAGCCTTCAGGTTGCATCGAATCACATGGTAAGCAGTGTCGTTATGTCGAGACGATTCCCAACTGTCCATGACCTTCCCTTGCGCACAAAAGAGTTCTGGATCGAAGACAGGTTCGTATTCACTCAAACAATTTTCAGCACGAGCGAAACGATCGTTTGTAACATAATTTATGTTTGCACCAACCATTACGTTCTGCTCCGAATTCAAAATCTTTTTCTTCGGACGACTAATCTCAGGGGAACCAGTCGCCAAGAAGCAACCAAACAGGAGTCTTTTGTAACCAAGGTTCACGATTTGCTCTTGGCTTATTTTTGAGCTAATTTTTTCGAAATCGAATTCGTTTTCAAAACGATTATAGTCGATGCCTTGAATATTGAGCGCTTTCAAAATAATTTGCGCAGCCTCTGCAATAAAACCCACGGCACGGTTATCGCCATTTGCGCAGATCACAAGACCTTTGCCGCTATCAGGACCTTCAAAACATTGCAGAAACAGTGCGCGGAAACCTTCATTCGCTCCTTGGTGAAGTGCAAATTTATTATCGCCGGCCTCCACGACAAACACGCCGAGCCCCATATCGGCTCCCATGAACTCGCGGCTTCCTTTGTCTCGGCCATAGAGCATCTGCACAGCGGTGTCGTGAGAAATTCGCTCGGTTCCCTCGACAGAATTAAAGCTACGAGAAAGATTTTTTAGAAAAGTGGCGACTTCTGGAGTCGACATCCACGCGCCTGCAGCAAAGAGCGGGAATTCTAATGCTCCATTTTTTACTTCTTTGCCATCGTCAAAGTATCCATGCGCATGATTATCGGAAGGATTCTTAGTACCAAAGTATTTATAAAACTCATCCTTGATCGGTTTTGCCTCAAGACTCTCAAGCAAATGTTCTAAAACTAAAAAACCGCCGCCGGAGTAACTGAATTTTGTCCCCGGCGCATGAACGACTTCTATCTTCTTGTAGCCGTACTTATCAGGCTCCAATAAAATCTCGCCAGCTTTCGGTTGAGTCTCAATCCCGCTTACATAATGCATATTAAGCGCGGTGTGCTCAAAAAGGTGTTTGAGTTGAACTGCACCGTCGCCTATACGAAACAATGATTTTGTTTTAGCGAGTAATTCATCAACACTCGTATCGAGTGAGATTCCCTTCTTTCGAAAGTATTCCATTCCGTAAACGGCTGCGAAGCTCTTGCTAAGTGACGCAATTTCAAACCGTGTGTCCGCATTTACCGGGGTATCGCCTTTGATTGCGTCTCCAAACGATAGCGTTTGAGTGTGCGAACCTTTATTAAAACAACTATTAACAGAGATGCTCGCGCCAACAACTTTGTGACGGGCCCTCGCATTCTCGATGATTTCAAGAGTCCTATCGACCTGGTGTGCGAGGAGTCGTTTCTTCGTAATCTGCCAGAGCGCAACACGTGCTTCGATGAGTTCAACTTGTGTGGTGCGAAGGAGTCGGGTCTTTAGAATTTCTAAAAGTTCTGTGCCTGACTTGTCTTTTGCGGAAACTAGAAATTTGAAACCATGCTTTGCAAGATACTCAGCGCCAAGACGCTGAAGCTCCAATCGAGTATCCGCCGAATCACCTAAGACTTTTAGTTGCTCAGATGCTGCTTGAGGATCAAGACCCTTCTTGCCCTGGCCGATGTCGCCGTGGAAACTTGCGGCCTCAAGTACTTCGTCCAATGTAAATGAACGGATCAAACTCTCGGCCTTCTCTAAATCAAGGAAAGGATCGTTTGCCATTTCGCTCGCAAACCGAAGACAGCCACAGGCTTCAAAACATTGATTAAGTCGCTCGACTTCGGGAGCGAGACTATATTTATCAGAGTCGACTTCGATGATTGCAGACCAGGGATCTTTCGAATTTCGAACTGAATCGACAGTGAAAGGCATTAGTAGTTCAGTTGCAAACTCAGCCGGCTTTTTGTCGGTCATTAGTTTCAGCATGAGTCGGAACGCGATCGGGTACCATCGCTCCGACCGCTCATCCCATTTTACTTGTACGATCTTTTTTGTGTCGGACAGATCTGTGCGAATGAAGTGCATCTCTTCGTGGGCGATGCGAACGAAATTGTCCATCTTAAAGCGACCGTGATAAATTTCGTGCCAAACTTCCCAACGAGAGCGTTCAGCAGTGGCTAGGTCGTCCATCACTCTAACCGGAACGCCGCGAACCATCGCAGGCAACGCGACACAACCGTTTCCGCTTAGCCAATCGGTTAAATACTGAAGTGATTGAAAAACGTTGTAGCGAATTTCGTCGGGATGATTGTTGGCGATGTAGTCGGATTCTTTGATGTCGGCAACAAACAACGAGCGCACATAGTTGGGATCACTCTTATCGAGGCCCTTTATGTCTTCAGCTTTAATGAACGACAAAATTTCTTCGTGATGTTCTTCTCGGAGGAGCGAAGTGACCAGCTCCCTTAGCGCTTCGGGTTTACCGGACCTATGTTGTTTCCAACCTTCTACAAGCGCGAGCCCCAGTCGCACAAAATCTGGATGCGCAACCCAAAACCCGGTCAGATCGCGTTTCATCTGCGTGAGCACGTCTTTAATGTACCCAAGAAGAGTCATCTGAAAAGACGGAGAGTCGAGCGCGGCATCCTGCGGAAGTATTCCGTACATTCCGCCGACTTTAATTCCTCCGCGAGAACCAACTACGTCAGCTAACAGCAAGTGAGATGCGTGAATGTACTTAATAACAATGTCAGGATCAGCCTTTACTGGAATTCTGTAATGGCTGTCCTCTTTGAAGATTCTTGCCGTTGATCCTAGGTAGTCATGCCAACCTAGAGAAGCGCCCACGAAATAGGGATGAAGCGCATCCATAATCTCGTGCGTGCGAACGATTGCGCGCGGGTTTTCCAAAACTATCATCAGTCGAATCGTGCCGAGTTTGTACTCGGGGTGCATCGCCTTGATCATGTCTTCTGCAGTCGACACCATTTTATGGATGTAGGCCGCTTCTTCTTCGTTCTCGAGTTTCGGCACATAGAACGCTAGAGCGTTCGGATTTTTCCAATTACGGAAAAGGTGGAGTGCAAAATCGTAGAGATGAAGCGGAATCGGATTATTTCTAAAAAATAGAAATGTGGACGGAAGCGCTAGTCCAGGAAAACGCTTTATCGGAAGCGAGAGGTGATCTTGCGCTAATTTATAACGATCATCGCCTTCAATTCGAATCGTACCTTCAAAACAATCTGTGAGATTTTTCCCGGCATCGATAAGATCTTCTCGAAGTGGCGTCTTTGAGTCTTCATCGTCAGCACCCCATTTTGGGGAGATGTTTTGTGTGCGTAAAAGTTTTTCAACTATTGCAGGCTCATCTTTAAGCTTGCGATGATAAGTGTTCATCGCATTGATCGCCATCTTCGCTGTATCTGGTGGGCCAAATAAAGTAATGTGCGGTCCGCTTAAATAATCTGGAATGGGTGCGACCGGTTTCGCGCTCGCCGAAGCAGAACAATAGTCCGAACGCTTTGGACCGATAACAACGCGGCCTTTTCCGTCTTCAAGCCCAATAATCGTTTTGTAATCCGGATCAGAAACTTCGCGGCCCATTTCTTCATTGAAGAGACTTGTCGCTCGCACGCGATCGTCGATAAATTGCCGGTCAACAATTCGCTGTCGCAAGACTTTCGCAAGATCGGACTCAATCTTTAAATACAGTTGAACTAAGAATTGAAGTGACTCAGGGCTTTCTAGTCCGCCGCCACGACCAACTTCAACCAAACCTTCAACTCCTTTGACTGGAGCAGCTTGATCTAAAAGATTTCGCGCAAGTCGCGGCGAAATATAGTCGTGGTAATAAGGGATCGAAAAGAACCCTTCTTGTCTAGGACTCATCTCAGTCAACTTCCTCGATAAGTGCTAAACCCAAAGGGGCTTAAGAGAAGTGGCACATGATATTTGCGATTCGTATCGGTGATTTGGAAATTGACCTGAGTATCTAGAAAGAACGGTTTTATGCTTTGTTTTTTTAAATAGTCTTCGATCTTAAAGTTGAGCTGATAAGTGCCGCCTTCATTTAATGTCTGAAACACGATGCGGCCGTCAGCATTGGTGGCACTTGTTTGAATCTCGCTCCATTGTGCTCCAGCTTTTTTTGAAAGAACGACTGAGACACCTGCTGCCGGTAGACCGGATTGAAGATCAAGAATATGCGTGCTGATCATGTGTTCTCCTTAAAGGCAGATGCATTAGGACGAAGGCTAATGAGTTGTGCAGCAATGCTAACTGAAATTTCAGGTGGAGTATTATCGCCAATTGGTAACCCAATAGGGCAGACCAAGCGCTCAATACCAAGATCAGGAACGCCGGCAGCTCGAAGTTCGTTTCGAATCTTATCGCCTTTTATGCGTGAGCCGATCACACCTAAGAATGCAAAACGCTCATGTCGTTTAAGTGCTTGGGTCAAAATCGGAACATCGAAGGCGTGCCCTTGGGTCATCGATAAAAGAAATGTACCTTCTGGTAACGATGCAACTTCGTCTGCTGGATTCGGTAAACATTTGGCTACGATGTTTACCGATTTTGGAAGCCGATCGATCCACTCTTGGCGATGATCAAAGACGCGCACTGAACACGACCACGTTTGCATCACACGACAAAGTTCTTGAGCAACGTGACCAGCACCAAAAACAGCAACAACCCACTGTGTGAAAAGCTGTGGCTCAAAAAGCATTGTGACTTCGCCGCCACAAGACATTCCAATATCTTTTTGTAAGTTCCATGTGTGCATTTCCACCGGAATTTTGTTCTTCAACATTTCTGATGCGAAGCGGATGCAATGAGCTTCGATTTTGCCGCCACCGACAGTTCCATAGTGAAGGCCATCTGATGTTATCAACATCTTTGAGCCAAGAATTTGCGGAGCACTTCCTCGAATACCTGCAAGCGTAACGATGATGTGATCAACCCGTGCATTGGTAAGCTGTGAACTCGATTGAACCCAGGCGTTCATTGTACGCCTCGCATTTTCATGTAGATCTGCTCTTGAGTAGCCGGTATTTTTAAATTCACCGGCGCGTCCCGAACCATGCTCAGCGCGTTCTTAACTGCGGTCCAAACCGAGATGCCGAGCAAAAGTGGCGGCTCACCCACGGCTTTACTTCCACGTAAGTTTTTCTCGTTTCGGTTATTCTCAAGCAAGCGTACATTCCAAACTCGAGGCACATCATGAACGCTAGGAATTTTATAAGTGCTAGGGGAGTGGGAGATGAGTAGGCCATCTCGGTAATAAAGGTTCTCAGTCGTTACCCATCCGACACCTTGAATGAACGCACCAGTGACCTGACCCATATCGATGGCGTAATTCACCGGTCGACCTAGATCCATTATGAGATCTGTACGTAGAACTTTAAGTTCACCAGTATAGCGATCGATTGAGACTTCGCTGGCTGCGACTCCGTTCGTAAAATAGAAAAACGGTCGACCTTGCCCAGTCAGTTTATTGAAATGAACTTGTGGATAGCGATAGAACCCTTGTTGGCTAAGTGACTGTCGACTTAAGTAAGCTTCATCTAAAAGCTCAGGCCACAAGATTTTTTTAGAAGGGTCATTCGCATCAAAGACAACACCGTTTTCAAAACGAATAGATGAAACATCTTTAACTGCTTCGACATCAATTTCTGGAGCACTCCCGGCGCCAGCTGTAGCGCGACCTCGCCACTCTAAACGACGCTCGAACACACACTTTGCAACCTTCGCTAATCGTTCTTTCAAAATTTGTGCAGCCTGGAGTGCCGCTTGTCCGTTTAGGTCACTCCCACTTGATGCCGCAGTTGCTGATGTATTTGGAATTTTCTCAGTCGACGTCGGCATCACTTTTACATCTTTAACGGGCAGGGATAGACAATCCGCAACGACTTGCGCGATCTTTGTATTTACGCCTTGGCCCATTTCAGTCGCACCAGTGGAAACTTGGACTGTGCCATCAAGGTGGATATTTACTAAAGCTCCACCTTGATTTAAATGCCGAGTCGTAAATGAAATTCCGAACTTAACTGC